>CALDSK010000097.1 GCA_937911865.1 uncultured Synechococcus sp. | reverse complement strand
GCTACACCGCGCCAAGCTATTTAGTAGAGACACCAGCGCCTAAGCTAGGTACGCTAGGGAGTTAAGAATTTAGCCCATTCTCTTTTCTTATGATGACTCAAGATATCTCCGCCCAGGCTTCGACCGATGAGGTGCTCTATGGTGAACGTGCGATCGCTGAAGGGGAGCTGATTACGTTTCCTAATCCGCGGCCGGGACGGAAATATACGATTGATATTACACTGCCTGAATTTACCTGCAAGTGTCCATTTTCGGGCTATCCCGATTTTGCGACTATTCATGTTCACTATGTGCCTGACGAGAAAGTCGTGGAGTTAAAGGCGATTAAGCTGTATATCAACAGCTACCGCGATCGCAATATCTCTCATGAAGAATCAATCAATCAAATTATGGATGACTTTGTTGCTGCTTGCGATCCGTTATCAGTAACGATTAAAGGAGACTTTTTGCCGCGAGGCAATGTTCATACGGTGATTGAGGTAAGCCATCAGAAGGGATGAAAAACAATAGAATATAAGAAACAACAGAATTTCTGATTTATCAGAAATTCTGTTGTTTTGCGACAGACGCAAGACGCTCTCTTTTAGCTAGAAGCACTGGTGTAAAACCGCAGCGCAAACCCCCAGAACCATTTAGACGCTTGAAACAATACCGCCGCTAGCAGCGCTGATCCGAGCAGCCAGATCGGATTGCTGCGGCCAATCATAGTTTGTGCGGGAACGGTCGTGAGAAAAGCAACGGGTACGATGAAGGTGAAAAATATGCGGTATATCGCCGGGTAGCCCTCAATCGGAAAACGACCGGCTTCTAGGAGCGATCGCAGCACTTCCGTCACGTTATAGATTTTGACAAACCAAATGCTGGTCGCCCCCAGAATAAACCAAAGGCTATAGAGACTGGCAATGCCCAAAGCTAAGGGTGGAAATAATGCCAGGTAGTCTAGCGCCTCCAGCCCTATTTGCCCGCCAGCATATAAGACAATGATTGACCCAAAGACCAAATCTGGCAGTCCCCAGGGCGATACGGTATGGGTTGACAGCCAAAACTGCGAGCTAATGGGCTTTAACAGCACAAAGTCCAACGTCCCTTCCTGTACGTAGCCTACAATTTTATTCAAGTTGGGCGACAGAAAAGTCGCAGAAACGCCTTGTAAAATCGTGAAAATGCCCAAGACTAGCAGCGCCTCGCTCCAAGACCATCCCGGAAAGCTATAGTCTGTTCTGTAAAAGAGAAACAGCCCGAACAGGCTGCCAGCCAAACCACCTAAGCTGCTAACAACAGCCACGATGAAGTTGATACGATACTCCAGCTCAGCTGCAATAGATACCTGCCAAAACAATTTCAGCACCCGTGCGTATCGCGCTAGCTTCATGTATTCTCTATCTCTTGTTCATCTCAATCGCCCTCTGCACTTGGCTTGCTACACCTAGTATGGCTACACCGCTGGCTTCAACAATGCAAAGTGCTATAACTTCACTTTACGGTAATTCATGAAGAACTTCACAGCGCTTTTACCCTGTCAACTGACAAAGCGCCTAAGTTTATTGCCTAATCTTACTTGTCGCCTAATCTCGCGAGGTCTAATTCTATAAGGTCAACGCTATAGAACAGACATCGAGCGCTAGCTAGACCTTTTCTGGCATTAGGTATATGTTGAGCTTTTCTTGTAGACGCTGCCGCGCACGGGCAATACGTGACTTGACCGTGCCTAAGGAAACGCCTGTAATGTTGGCAATTTCTTCGTAAGAAAGGCCTTGTAGCTCTCTCATTGCAATGGTTTTTTGGAAGACCTCGGGCAGCTCTGCCATCGCCGTTTTGAGATAGTCGTGAAACTCTTGCGTCATCATAGTATCGACGGGGGTTGGGTCTTTGGTGGGGTGTTCCCTGTCGTTTTGACTATCGCTGGTGTGGCGGGGGGCGTCTAAAGAGACAGAGCCTTTGAAACGCTTACGCTTACGTAGTTCGTCGTAGAACAAGTTGGTGGTAATTCTACCCAGCCAGCTTTTGAACTTAGTGGGCTCTTTTAGTCGGTGAATGCTGCGGTACACCCGAATCCAAACTTCCTGCGCTAAGTCTGCTCGATCCGACCAGTCAGAGGCCAGGTGATAAAGCAGCTTATCTACATAGCGCTGGTAGCGGTTAACCAGTTCTTCAAAGGCGGGCTTGTCTTTTCTCGCCTGATTTTGGCAGCGAAGAACAAGCGCGTTGTTAGAAAGTTCTCCTAAGGGAATTTCAATGTCGTGAAGCGTGCCACGAAGGGGTTGGCTCTGCTGGGAACTGTTGCTTGTGGCTTCTGGGCTACCTGTAAAAGCCTTTGATGACAGGTCTTTGGCTCTTTTGTCGGAAAAATTAAGTACACCATTAGAAAGCTGTTTGTGTATCGGATGCTTTTGAGTAACGGGTTCCGGTACGACTCTTAATGTGGGTTTGCGGCAAGTGGTCGGCTGTTGCAATGGAGAGGGGGTACTCATCAGTTTCCAGACTTAACTCTAGGGGTAGCGGCACACTAAAAAGGATGCTGAGAAAGGAATGCTAGTCGCTAGAAAGGCGAATTTCTCGGCGGAGCTTAGCAATCGGGCAAAAGGGCCCATTGAACATACCGGAACGTAGAAACTCTGACTGGGTCTGTGCTAATTGTGTAAACACTGAGCCGAAAACGTGAGTAATTATTACTACGGTAGCCTTTCGTCTTCGTAAACATAGTAAATATCACTGAGGCCGCACATCAGCTAAATAGCCTAATCTTGTTCTAATACTTACTTATTTGTGAAAAGCGTATGATTGCTTTACCCGTTGAAAACGATGAAAAAGCAGGGTAAATGAGCAGAAAACAATTTATTTTGCACGCGATCGCTTTATTTTTTCTGTTCAGTGATTACCTCAGCATAATAGTTGTATGCGATACAGACGTTTTCTTCGGACTGTTCTAAGCCCCCATGCCAGAGTAGTGCTTAAGTCCCACACGCCACAGAATGCGGTTGATGATAAATGCGATCGCCCCCCAGCCAATCATGATCATCAGACCCCTGGGTAAATCTACGGGTAGACCTATCAGTAGGCTCGCAGGGAAGTAAATCAGGTAAGGAAAAGGCGTCCACAGCGCTATGGTTCGCACGGCTTCTGGGAATAGCGCAAGCGGTGCCACCATGCCAGAGAGAAAGGTGTAAAACAAGAACCAAAACTGTTGAATAGCCGTCGCCTTCTCTACCCAAAAAGCCAGCATGGCAAAGGTATATTGAATCAAAAAGCGCAGGCAAAAAGAGAGCACGAGAGTGAGCGTACCCCAGACAACAGCATAGGGGGTCGGTAGCCAGATCGCTTCTGGATAAAGCAGGCAAAATAGGCCGACCAGCAGCATGATAAAAGGCAGGCGGGTAATGCGCTCCGCAACATGGCCGAAGAAATGTCGCCATACCGGGTCAATCGGCTGTAAGAGCAGCGGCGAGAGTTTGCCTTGGACGACCTCTTTTTCAAAGTCCCAGATCACCCACACGACAGTGAACTGACGAACCAGAAATACGCCGAGAAAGTAGCGGGCAAATTCGGCGGGTGTAAACCCCAAGTCGCCCGATTGAGCTGCCTGGTTCCACAGCCCCAAAAAGATAAGTGGAAAGCTGCCAGAAAGCACCCAGAAAATTAGCTCGGCTCGGTACTCCACCATGTAGGCGTAGTAGACACTGATAAGCGTGCGGGCGACGTGAAGAGGACGACTAAGCATGGCGACTAGATATGGCGACTAAACATCAGGTGCGTCCGGTTTCAAACACTTTGGCAATCACGTCTTCAATCGGGGGCTCAGCAATTGAAAGATCCTGTATTTTCAAGGTGTTGAGGAGGCTAGACACCATGTGAGTCAGATGGTCTGTGGGGACTAGAAAGGTAGCCTTGCAGCCTTCTAGCTTTTGCAAGTTGCCGTAGGTGCGTAGTTTGTCTTGCTCGATGGTTTGGCCGCTATCGAATTCAACTGCGACTTCTCGGTAGGGCGCAAACTGTTCTAGTAATGCTTCTAATCGGCCATCGTAGATCAAGCTGCCCTGATGAATAACCAGAACGCGATCGCACAGTGCTGTGATATCGGCCATGTAGTGACTGGTCAATAGAATAGTCGCCCCGTAGCGCACGTTATATTCCTGTAAAAACTTACGCACCGCAGTTTGTGCGTTAACGTCTAGGCCAAGGGTCGGTTCGTCTAAAAAAAGTACCTGTGGGCGATGAAGCAGCGCTGCCAGCATTTCGGCCTTCATGCGTTCGCCCAAAGAGAGCTTGCGGACAGGCTGTTTTAGCTGATCTTGAATAGAGAGCATTTCGGCCAGTTCGCCGACGCGCTGCCGAAAGTCGCTGGCGCCAATGCTATAAACAGCCGCGTTAATGCGTAGCGAATCCAGGGCGGGCAGATCCCAAATCAGCTGCTGCTTTTGTCCCATCACCAGAGTGATTTGCTGTAGGAACTTGGGCTGGCGAGAAAAGGGCCGGTGCCCGGAAATATCAACGCTGCCGGTAGAAGGATGAATCAGCCCGGTAAGCATTTTAAGAGTAGTGGTTTTACCCGCGCCGTTGGGGCCTAAAAAACCGACAATCTCACCTGGTTCAATGCTAAAAGAAACCTGCTTGACCGCTTCAATATTGCGGTAGGTGCGGCGGAAAAAGTGCTGGAGAGTGCCTTTCATTCCTGGTTCTTTAACAGCGACCGGATAGACTTTCCCCAAATTTTGAACGTCGATGATAGGCATGGCATGCACGAGTGTTACTTCATCATAGATGGCCAACAGCGCTATAGTACGGAGGGAAGAACAATCGGTTTTGATGGAACTGGCAGAAGCAGATTTACAAACGATTCGTGATGTAATTGGTCAGCAAATTGCAGCGTTTAGAAAAGACGATGCGATCGCTGCCTTCGCTGAGGCCGCGCCCGGCATTCAGCAGCAGTTTGGCACGGCTGAAAACTTTGTGCGTATGGTGAAGCAAGCCTACCCGTCTGTATACAGGCCGCGTTCTGTTGTATTTGAATCACTGCACAAGGTAGAAGGGTTACCGGCCCAGCAGGTAATGCTGATGGATCAAGATGGTCAGCTGGTGAGAGCGACGTACCTTATGCAGCAGCAGCCAGCGGGTGATTGGAAAATAGCAGGATGCTACCTAACACCCATGGGCTACGACGAATAGTGTCTACACTTTTCTGTGGGGGCACCTGTTATGCCGCAGGCCATTTTTCATAGAACTGGCCAATCAGATAGAGCGAGCCGCACAGTACGACCGGCTGCGTTTGTACGGCTACGGGTAGCGCCGTCTCTAGATTAATGTGCGTCTGACTGTAGGCGATCTGCGGGCATACTGTTTGCGCGATCGCCCTCAGGTCTTCCGGCTGCGCACTCAGATGTCCTGGTACCGGCACCAAATGCAGTCGATCTTTAGGACGCAGCAGGGCTTGAAATACTTCCTGATGATCTTTGGTTTCTAGCATCCCCATCAGCCAGGTAATTGCGTGGTCGGGATAAGTGCGATCAATATATTTTCTTAGCGACCGAGCAGCATCTGTGTTGTGTGCGCCATCAATGAGTAGCGCGTGACCTTGCCACTGCGCCTTTTGTAATCGACCCGGCCAGCGTACGTTTCGCATGCCCTGTACGATCGCCTTATCAGAAATAGTCCATCCTTGCTGTCGCAGGGACTGAATCGCGGCGATCGCACAGGCCGAATTTACTTTTTGGTGCTCGCCCAGTAGGCTTTGTGGATACTCAATGCCGTCGTAGCGCAGTGCATCTGAATTGATTGAATCTAACGTATCTTGGTTGATTTCTTTCGCTGGGCTGACCCAAGTGAGTGGCGCTCCGACTTCGTTAGCTCTATGCGTCACGACGGCAGCCGCTTCTGATGGCAAAGGGCCGGCGATCGCTGCTACACCCGGCTTCAAAATACCAGCTTTTTCGCCTGCGATTTCTGCGAGCGTGTTGCCCAGCCTTTGCCAGTGGTCACGGCTGATAGAGACAATGACAGTTGCCAGCGGGCGATCGCACACATTGGTTGCATCAAGCCTGCCGCCAAGCCCTACTTCAATAACCGCAATATCGACCTGCTGCGCTGCAAAGTACTGCCAGGCCGCTGCTGTGAATATCTCAAATTGAGTCGGGACAGGTCCGTCTTTTGAGACCGCACTCTCGACCACATTCAAGTTTGTTTGCAGGGCCTGCCAGCTGATTGGCTGCCCGTCAATGCAGATGCGCTCAGTCCAACTGACTAAATGCGGTGACGTGTACCGCCCTGTTTTATAACCTGCAGCGCTCAGCACAGAAGATAAATAAGCGCAGACAGAGCCCTTTCCATTCGTGCCCGCAACGTGAATAATAGGGACTTTTTTCTGTGGGTCTCCTAAGTTGGAAAGAACAGATTTAATTCTGTCTAATCCCAAATCTACACCGAAGCGAGCATAGCCTTGCAGCTGGCTTTCAACCACTTGTCGAAGAGGAGAAGAAGCGTTGGCATTGGTCATAGGAGAACGTGGAGATGACAATGAAAAAGGGAGATAGTGAACTATCCCCCCAGGGTTGAAATATTATTGCGAAATGCCTTCAATCTCAAACGTCAAGTTCAAACGTCAGGCTCAAACTGCTCATCCGAGCAAACCCCATTCAAACGGCTAAACCGCTTCCAAATTCTTTTCGCCAGTGCGAATACGAACGATTTCATCAACGGGACTGATAAAGATTTTGCCATCGCCGATTTCACCCGTGCGAGCCGACTCAATAATTTTACTGACCACCATATCGACTTGCGTATCTTCAACGACGATTTCGAGCTTAAGCTTTTGCAAAAACTCTACCGTGTATTCAGAGCCGCGGTAGCGCTCTGTCTGGCCCTTTTGGCGACCAAAACCGCGTACTTCTGAAACGGTCATACCCACAATGCCCGAGTTCACTAGCGCAATTTTGACCTCGTCTAGCTTGAAGGGACGGATAATCGCTTCGATTCTTTTCATAATGTCAGTACTGTTCTCCCAGTGATCGGTCGTCTTATCTGCTACATAGCTTACGGCATGACCAAGACCGATAGCCCGATTGCAAACAAAGTTACGTAACTCGTCAGCCGAAGGTATCGCAAATGTCCTAGGCAACTCGACAGATGTCATATCTAACTTCTGACTGCTATACCATACGAGATTTTATCGATCGTTTAGCAGCGGCTTCATAATTAAGAACCCAGCGCCGAAGGCCGTCACGATGATCAAAATGATGGAAAGTGCGAGCCAAATACCCCCAATTTCCTTATCTTCACCGCTGCTGAGCGCTGAGCTGCGATACTCGCCCGACTGCTCTGTAAAGAGCTTTGGCAACTGCTTTGCCTGCGGCACGATAGCCGAGGAACGCTGCTGGGTAGGCGCTTTGACGGCTGACTTTGCTGATTGCTTTCTGGCAGCAGAACTGGCTTTGGAGGGGCGACTTTGGCCTTTGGTCTGGGGCGCGGACTTAGAGAGAGGGCGCGGTGGAATAGGACGCGGCACTCGGCGCGGTTGAGGTGCAGGTATCGGCGCAGCTTTTGGCTGTCTGGCAACAGAATAGGTCGAGGCTGGCCCTAGAAATGGCTCTGAAAGCGAAGGAGAAATGGACTGAGGCGCAACAGTTTGAGGCGCGACAGTTTGAGGCGTGATAGGCGGCTGGATCGCAGGCGTACTGTCTGTATAGCCCTTGTTGGTATTGCTTTGGGCGTCTACCGGTTCTGATGGAATGGTTTTTCTGGCTTCGCCTTGGGCGCGGACGAGCTTAGCTAATGTATCAGGCGCGATCGCCCCTGGGACTTCTCTAGCAACTTCTCTAGAAAACTCCGCAGACTCTGAGCCCGGTGCCTGTCTGGCAACACCCGCAAACTGTCCGAGGTTAAGCGTTGCCTGCACCACGTTATGAATTTCTTGCTTAAGCCTCTGATTTTGCTGTATTAGCTGCTGGTTGCGGCTATTGAGCGAATCAATAACTGCTTTATTAGCCCGCAGCTCGGCAGCTAACTCTCGATACACTGACATAGGTACAGACGGTGCGTAGCGGGTCGGAGCTGATTCAGCGGGGTGGGAAGGCTTCATAGGATAGGATTAGCGGTTGTGCTTTCTAGGCTTTTTCAAAGGCCCTCTCGGGCTGTAAGGCAGTGACGAACCGTGAATTTAGCGGGTTTGAGTGCCAATCAGTAGATGATGCCAGATAAGGTAGTCAAATTAGAGCAATGTCGGTGACATTCGTCAAGTAACAATATGCTTAATGTATCAAGTCATTTAAATACTATTGACTGCCTAGTTGTACCCTATTTCGGTTGAATTCTTGTGGTTGCCTAAAACTTTTTTGAGTGCCTGCCAATCGCGCTCAGGTTTGAGTCCTCTGCTTGAACCCCCTATAGTTGCTGAGCCCACTGGGCTGCGAGGAGAGCAGCCTGAGTGCGATCGCGAACCTCTAACTGACCCAAAATGCTGGTGACATGATTTTTTACGGTGCCTTCCGACAAAAATAGCTGGGTGGCTATTTCCTTATTACAGGCCCCTTTGCCGAGTAGCCCGTGCACTTCTTTCTCTCTAGTGGTCAGCGCTGCGATCGCACTTGGTAAAACTCGCGCCTCCGCTGCTGGCCCACCTTGACTCATCATCTTTTGCACAATGCCGGGTCCAAACTGGCTATAGCCTTTGGCCACAGCGCGAATAGACATTGCCAGCTCTTCAGACGGCGTGTCCTTGAGCAGATAGCCCTGTGCGCCTGCGGCCATGGACTGCGCAATCAGCTCATCGTCATCAAAAGTTGTCAGCACCAGCACGGTAATAGATGGGTACGTTTGGGCGATGACTTTTGTGGTGGCAACGCCGTCCATTACAGGCATTCGCATGTCCATCAGGGCTACGTCTGGCAGCGTCTCGGCAGACCTTTGGGCCAAGAACTCTAGCGCCCTACGACCGTTTTCAGCTTCACCTACAATTTCCAGGTCGGCTTCAAGCGACAGCAGAGCGCTCAGACCCTCTCGAATGAGCTGCTGATCTTCGACCAAAAGAATCTTAATCATCTTCTTTCAATGAGAACATTTACTTGTAACCGGGTTCCTCTCTCAGTGCTATTTACAACAAACGTTCCACCCACAGATTCAGCGCGATCGCGCATGCTTTGTAATCCAAAGCCTGTTTTTGCCTGTTCTACATTGAACCCCTGGCCATTGTCTTCCAGGTTTAGGGTAGCGATCGCCCCTGAACCAATCAGCTGTAGCCTAACCTCGGTGGCGTTGGCATGCTTCACAATATTCGTCATACCTTCTTGCACGATTCGGTAGAGCAGCACTTTGAGCGAACTGGGCAGCGGCTGCGCAATCTGAATGTGATGCGTAATGAGCAGCTGATGATTTGGGTTGGCCTGAATGTCTTTAATCAGATGTGCGATCGCCTGCTCCAATGTTTTGCCAGCTAAAGGGTCTTGTCGGAGCGTGGCAACCGACTGACGTACCTCTTGTAAAGACTGTGTACCCAACCTTTTGGCATTGCCTAAAAACTGCCTGGCTCGCTGTGGTTCCTTTTCCCATAGCTTAGCGGCACTCTCAATTTGGATATTCAATGCTGTGAGTGAATGGCCAAGCGTGTCATGAATATCTCGGGCAATGCGGTTGCGCTCTTGATCCATCGCCAGCTTTTCAATTTCCTGCGCAGACTGTCGAAGCGTCTGGTTCGCCTGCTGTAGCCGCTGTTGGCTTTGGCGCTCGGTCATCAAGGCGTTGATTAGCAGCATGACTAGTAAAAGGGCTAGGCCAAACAGCACAATAAAGTTGACCTGAAACCCGACAGTGATGGCGTGAAAGCGATCGCGTGCGTCTGGCGGCAGACGTCGTCCTAGTCCAGCTAGCGATCTGAGTCGAAATATCAGCCCACCTATAAACAGCACAAACGCCGTTCCAGTTAGCACCAGCCGCCCTGTGAGGCCATACATTAAGCAGCCTCGAATCACCAGTACCAGATACACAAAGGGAAACGTTCGACCCTCGTTGAGGACCGTAGCTGAGGGCAGCAAAATGATGAGAATCTGACCCAGCGTATGCCCTAGTTTGGGGAGCTTTTTCGTCGGCAAATATAGACCCATCAGCCCGAACAACACGAGGGCCACCACCGCAATGAGTGGACTGTGATGCCAGCCCGGCGGCTCGCTACGGGGCAATCCTGCTCTCAAGGGTTTGCCCATTGCACGCATTGGCGGAGAATCGAGCGTGCTGATAATAGCAAGCGTTAGCAGCCCCCATTCCAAATAGAGCAGGAAGCGAAATGGGTGGTTGTGAAATTGGATGGCGCGGTTCGAAGGGTTGTCTGCAGGTCTGCTCATAGGTTTATTTATGGCCTAATTCGGCCACCTTTCCTACTGCTTCCGATCAAAACATGACTTTAGTCATGGGTGCACTCGTGACCTTTGCTGCCTCTCATATGACGCCTGGGTTTCATAGATTAGTGACACATCGGTAGTGACACTTTGGTAATGACACCTTGGCGCAAGACCGGTGCCGCAAACAACCTACACATAAACCATGAAACTCAACTTCCAAACGATTTCTCTCGGCGCATTGGCTACACTGTCTCTTCTCGCAGCACCCATGGTCATGACTCATTCCGCTCACGCACAAGGAGATGGTCGTCGTGGTCAACATTTAGAACAGCTCAACCTCAGCGAAGATCAAGCGTCTCAGATTGAAGCGATTCATAACGATGCGCGCAGCCAAATGGAGTCTGTGCTCACTGATGAGCAACAGGCGCAGCTAGAAAGTAGTGAAGATAGAGGCCGTAGAGCTTGGCGGCAGCTGAATTTGAGCGATAGCCAGCGTGAAGAACTTCAAGGCATTCGAGAAGCTTCTCGCGAAGAAGTCAACGCTGTGCTCACTGATGAGCAACAGGCGCAGCTAGAAGACATGCGCGCAGAGCGCGGTGCCCGTCGTGGTGGTACGCGCCCAGGTAGCGAGCGCTAAGCTGCCACATTAGTCGTTCTGTCGGGTGCTTGTCTTAGTCGGGTGCTTATCCTACCTGATACGGCGCTGGTCATACCGTCTGCTTTTGCAGTCCTTTCTAGGCCGCTTGCTACAGGCTAAGCGCGACGGTGTACCAGACGGCAGGGGCAAGCACAAACCAAATGCCAGCTTTCCATCTGTCTACTGCAAACAGTGTTTTGACGCCGATATAGGCGCTAATAAGCTCTCCGCAGGAGAACACAATGCTGAGCGCGGCGGCGATGTAAATTTCTTGTGCGGGGACCGCGCCGTAGCTGGGGTAGCGCAAGGTCCAGATAAGGGTGATGACCAGCGGTGGGAGCGATCGCACCAAAGACGCATACACATACACAATTCTAGAAAGCCGCAAATTTGGCCTACGAGCGCCCGACAGCAGCACCCGCTCACGGAACCACCAGCCCGCCAAAACCCATAGAAACGCGCCAACTACAATACCGCCGCCTATTGCCACACTCCAAAGCGATAGCCAAGAGGTGAGTACTTCTGGCGGCAAATTACTCTGCACGCCTTTTTTTGTGATGCCGAGTAGCCGGTCTCCAATAGCTACATACAAGATAGAACTCAGGCCTAGCAGCCAGGCTGCGAACATCAAATTTAGGGGCTTGCCCAAGGCGGCTTCGGTATTAAAAAAGTGACCGGGCTCAACAAAGATATCCAGCAGATGTCTGGGGTGGTAAGGCGAAATTCCGTGGCTAGTGGGTGGAAAAAGCTCAGGGGTAACGGCCCCTTTTGTACTTTTTTGCGGGGCAATTTTGGGACTTTTTGGGGGCATTTAGCGATCAGCACTGAAGCGGATACATTGAAATGAAAGGCACGAAAGTGCAGACATCGGCGTGTCGATATAACAGCGCAGACAGAGTTGGCGTAGATGTGGGGATGTAGATGTGAGGATGCAGATTTGAGAATGCAGCGGTAAAGGTGCAGACCTCAAACCGCAGGTACTAGAGAGTCATCGGCTGGCTGGGCCGCACCGACTAGCGACAGCAAAGGGCCCATTTGTTCTTGCCCAGTAAGGGCGAGGTCGCTATGGCATAGCAGCACCTTTTCGGTCGTGCGTCCGAGTAAATCGTGTAGCGTGCGGCTGAGGTTGGCTTCGTTAGCCTCTTCTATTTCTACCAGGGTAATGGGCCGACCAGACCAATTTTGCAAAAAGAGTGGCGCACCAAACAGCTCTCCAGCGCTGCTGGCCCACAGCGGCGATCCGGCATCGAGCCAGAACTGCCAGCGGTGACTTAGCCGCTGAGCTCGATACTGATAGATGGTAGAGAGCGTGACGCCTTTGCGGCTCAAAGAGAGCGGATTGACCGGATACGGATTAGCCGAAACGGTGCCTTTCTGAATGAGTTGAATAAATCTGCCCACGTCACTCTGATTGGATGCTTGCCCCGATAGTTGTCCAGATGCTGAACTGAGCGTCTGACTAGATCTCCGGTTAGCTTTGGTAGATGTTGCCTGAGGGCCTTCACAGCGTTTAAGCCGATCTTCTACCTCCCAGAAATACTGGGCGGTTTCCATCAGTTCGCGCAGAGTAGCGAGCTGGTCGTAGGGTAAGTGATTGCCGCGCCACAAAAAGTCTTGAACGATGCGGTCAATCGTTAGCACTGGCTTCAGCGTGAGCCGCTGCTGACGCAGGTGCTTTTGGTCGGCTATCCATTGCAGAATCCGATTGTAGGCATTGACCGTTTGATAGCCAAGGCGGTCCCAGCGGGCAAAGGTTTCAGCGGGCAGCAGGTGCGGGTTTTCGATGTCGGGGACAAAGCAGTTGTCGGCAATCAGTTCAGCGCGCACTGGGTCAATGGCGATGAGATCGAACCAGGTGTCGGAGACGTCGCTGATGCTAGTAATTTCGGGCGTCGGTAAGGGTGGAGCCAGTAGGGTTGGTGAAGGTGAAAGGCTTTGGCTAAGCACGACGAGCATTTCGGCGATCGCATCTCTATCTACCAGTCTGCCAAGCCCTGGATAAATCAACGCTAGCAATGAAAGCAAGGCTCGTACCATCGGCGAACTGACTAAAGGGCGCTGATCGTTCAGCGACTCTATCGCAATGCCCCGATTGCTCAAAATCTCAATCAGGCTATAGCGACCAATCGCATCGAGACCCGGACCAATCACTGCAATTTCATCGGTTTGAACCTGCCCGCTTTCAATTGCTCGGGCGATCGCCTCTGCCGTAATCCTTAACATTTGTCCCCGAGAAGTCGCCTGTAGTAAAGACACTTCGTCTGGCAATACGGGAATAGCCAGCGGATCGGCAATCCACTGCGCAAAGTCATCGCCCCAATGACCCAAAGAACGAGTCGTCGGGAGCTGCAGCTCCCTCGTTTGGCAGCGAGCAGCGAGCGGTAATAGCGCATCGGGATCCGCGCCTAGGCCCAAGCGCACCTTGCCCTGAGGGTTATAGGTGAACAGGCAAGGACGCTTGGCTTCTATAAACTTTGAAAATATAGAGGCGCTAATTGCTGGATATTCATCTACGTCGTCAGCCAGAACGCCTTTGAACCGAGCAAACAGCTGTAGCTGATATTGCCGCATGGGCAGTAAATACCGCCAGTACAGCGTGCTCATAATGCCGTAGGTCAAAAATCCCCTTTGCAAGCACCAGTTTTGCCAGTCAACTAAGGCCGTACCGACGCTGTCCCAGAGGGCGGCGGGCGCGAGTGAACCTGGCATGCCTGCTTTTAGCATCTCCGGAATATCTTCGATCGGCAGACAGGCCTGAGATGCCAGCTGCAAAAAGTCTAGCGATCGCCTGACCATGCGGCTTTCTCTCCAGCCTTCGACCTGTAAGGTGCCATCGTCTAACCTGGCCTTCCACAGCGCTGTTGCAAGAACTTGCTCGTTTTCGGGCCGTAGCTTAAGCGGAAACTGAGCCTGCACGGCATCTATCTGTTGTACTAGCAACGGCCAGAAGAGCACAATCTCGTCTTGAATGAATCCGGCGGGTGAGGTCGTGAGGGTAGCGACGCGATCGCCCAGTGTTTCTATCAGCCGATTGGCTAGCACCATGCGGTTGTCTCCATTGGCCGCAAAGACGAGTAACGGCTGTCTTTGCTCAGCGCCTGTTTGCTCTGCAAAGGCTAAAAGCTGCTGTGTTTTTCCGCTGCGGGTTGGGCCAGAAATCCAGTGAGCTGCCATAAGGAGGTGATTCTAGAGCATGGATGTGGAATGACATATGTACTATAACGCTGTCTTTACACGAAAAAGGCCTACCGCATAAGGTAGGCCTTTTTCAAAAATCGGGTTTCGTTGGGGTGCTTTCGTTGGGCTCACATAAGCTTGAACCCTATGACACACGCCTATGAAACGGACGCTGCAATAACGAACAGACCAACCACCAGGCTAGCTGCAACGCTACCTAAAATAATGTAGTTACGCTTTTCTGCGCCAGTTGGGGCTTCTGCTTCATACATTTTGGGCTCAACCGCAAAATTGTTCAGCAGACCTGTTTCGTCTTCTGTGTAACGCATAAAATTTAGCTCTCAACGAGTAGTATGAAGTTATGTTAACAAACCATTGATAGTTTTTCCAGTGATCAACAAATAATTACTTCTTAAGACAGAACAAAAAGCCTGACGGTGTTGAACTTCAGAAATAGCAAAGAAAATATTAAGTCAACGCTAGACAGCCGCAATTTAGCCGCAATTCAAATGATTCAGCTGCTCGACCTTTTTAGCTAACGATGGTCCCCGTGGTGGGTGAGCTAGCGCTGGCGTATGTTTTTACTGGAATGCGCCCAGCCTGGTAGGCCAATCGCCCTGCGATCGCTGCCATACCCATTGCTCGTCCCATCGCTACTGGATCCTGGGCAAGGGCGATCGCACTATTAATCAGCAGCGCATCTGCACCTAGCTCCATCGCATAGGCCGCTTCACTCGGCGTCCCAATCCCTGCATCTACAACCACCGGAATGTTGGCATTCTCAATAATGATTTCGATATTGGCCGCATTGCGAATGCCCTGCCCCGAACCGATAGGAGAGCCCAGCGGCATAACCGTCGCGCAGCCTACTGCTTCCAATCGCCTAGCCAGCAGCGGGTCGGCGTTGATATAGGGTAATACCGCAAAGCCTTCTTTCACTAGCTGCTCAGCTGCCTTTAGCGTATCGATAGGGTCTGGCAGCAAATATTTAGCATCAGGAATAACCTCTAGCTTGACGAAGTTGTTGTCTTCTTGGCCGAGCAGTTTGGCCATTTCTCGGCCTAGCCTAGCGACTCGAATCGCTTCTTCGGCATCTTTACAGCCTGCGGTGTTAGGCAGCATCCAAATTTTGCCCCAGTCAATGGCCTCGGCAAGCCCTTCGTGTCCGGGTGCGTTGGTTTGTACCCGGCGTACGGCGACGGTTACGATCTCACTGCCGCTGGCAGCAAAACTCTGCCGCATAGTGTCTAGGCTGTTGAATTTTCCGGTCCCTGTCATCAGACGAGAGTTGAAGGTTTTGCCGGCGATGGTAAGGGTGTCAGTATCGATGGCCGGAGGCGTTTCGAGAAGTTGCATAGGAGAAGCGGGAAGACCTTGGTTAAGACCTTGGTTAGAAGGGGCTGATGTGGTTGTGGCGCTATAGTGTGGCGTGCGGTGTTGCGTGCGCTGTTGAGGGCGGTATTGGGCGTGGTGTTGGGTCACTGCCTCATCATAAAACCGTCGATAGCTAAACGCGCTCAAAATCGCATCTGTTTCTTGGTCCGATTGCTGCGTGAGGTGCTGCGCAATCAGTTTCGCGGTGATAGGTGCTAGCAACACCCCATTGCGGTAGTGCCCGGTTGCCAGCGTTAGATTCTCACAAGGTCCTGGCCCCAGTAATGGCAGCTCGTCTGGTGTAGACGGCCGAAATCCACACCAGCATTCTTCAATGGGGAAATTTGCCAGCTCTGGATACAGTGCGATCGCCGCGTTCAAAACTTGCGCTACACCCATAGGCGTATTGTGCGGTGCAAACCCGACATCTTCTACCGTCGCGCCCAAAACGATGCGCCCATCGCGACGAGGCACAATATAGACATGCTCGCCGTACAGCACCCGGCGCAGCGGCTGAGTGTATCCATAGCCCAGGGGCACTCGCAGCGAAATCATCTGCCCTTTTCGCGGCGTCACCGGAATCGGCAAGAGTTCACCTGACCAGGCACCGGTTGCTAAAACGTACTGCGCAGCTTGCTTTTCGCCCGCAGAGGTGCGCAGTCCTACCACTTGGCCCTGCTTTTGAATAACCCCTTCTACGTTGACGCCAGCGCATATATCAATACCTAAATCCTGCGACGCCGACTGCAAGAGCTGCATGAGCAAGCGGTTGTCTATTTGCGCATCTTCAGGGTAAAAATAGCCGCCTGTAACGTTCGAGCTAAGGCCCGGCTGATAGCTATGTAGGCTTGAGGTGCCTATCCATGAACCAAAATTCGAATCAGAATTCGTTTGGCGAGATGATTGAGAAGACGTGGCCAGCTGCGGCGCCAAAATTCCGCAGGGCCAGTAGCCGCTGTTCTGACCAGTTAGCTCTTCTAACTTGCTGATCCAGTTAGGGTATAGCGCTAAACTTTTTTGACAGAGCGTGAGCATGGGGCCGTCAGGCAGCTGTTCTGCCCCGGGCGCTAGCATTCCAGCTGCCGCGTGGCCTGCGGCAGCTGAGAAGTCTTTGCTTAAGACCGTAATCTGTTGAACGCCCTGCTGACGTAGCTCAAGGGCAATGGCTAGACCTATCAGGCCGCCGCCAATGATGATTACCTCTGCCTGAGCCATAGTTGTGAGCTGAAGGTGTGAGTTTAGAAAATTAGGGGAACAACAGAAGCCAGACTACAGCGGTTACCAGCGAGCGTTGACTGCCTGAGGCGCGGTTGGGGTGGGCTGCTGCGGTTGTGCAGCAGCCTCTCCGCTGGGTGTCGTATTGGGTGCTGACTGGGTAGGGGGATTGTTCTCTTGTTCAGGTACAGGTGCATCCTCAGCTAGTGCAATCACCTCTACGTTTGTTCCGGCGACTACCGCGTCGCGCTCGGCACTTTTTTGCCTTTGAATATAAGTGCCGGCCTGCTCTATTGGTGAGAAAGTAACGGTTTCTGTAGGGCGTGTTTCTGACTGATCGCCAAAGCGGGCGTTGGTTTGGAGCGTGTCAGGATCGCGGGTGATAAATTCGCCGTCGGCGGTGGCGGTTGGCTCGCCGTTGTCAGGTGTAGAGCCACTGAGCCAGTTGTGAGCGCTTCGAACGCCGAGAGCTGCGAGTAAAAAGATGCCAGCGATCGCACCCCAAAGTCCGTATTTTCTAGCCATGAATGAGTTCCTCACATCTCCGACAGTTGTATGTTGCAATCGCTCTGCTGCAACCGCATCTATCGCTCGTACCCATAATACTAAGCGATTCCACTATATTTACGCTTGCTCACAGATAAATCAGGTTGCCCCAACAAAAGTCGATTGTTAAGCCTTCTGTTCGCTAAGCCCTCTTTTAATTTTTGGTTATTTTTCAGCCTGCCAGGCGATTTTGTCTTCATGGCCCCAAAACCCTTCAAATTTGGTCACGCGAATGTCGCCGAATACTTGGGTTTGGCAGGCAAGCCGTAGGTTTTTTTGAGGATCGTGCGGTGGCAGTGAGCGTCTGGCGCGATCTTTCCAGTTCGTTGCAGATATAGCGCCTTCAACTGATTCCTCTATAGCGATCGCGCAGGTGCCACAGGTGCCGATACCCATGCAGTTGATGTAGTGGGCTCTAGGGCTGTAGAGATCTATCCCATTGGCCAGTAGCGCCTGCCGCAGGTTTGCACCGCGATCGCATTCAAATGTTTTACCTTGGGCTGTAATTTTTGGCATAAGCGTGCTGAAAGGAAGATAAGTCAAAAATCAGGATGTTCTCAGCTAAGAATCGCGTTTAGTCAGTAGGCTAAATATACTTTCATTGCTTTTGCTTCGCTTATGACCCTTTGGACCTGGAAAACTTGGCAAAACCATCCCTACCTGACGTGTTCACTATTGCCTCAGCCTCATGGCTTTTTTACCAGCCATTTTTACCCACAGACGCCAGAAGACCTGGTTCGTGTCATTGCCCCTTCGGCCTCGGCGCATCGAGTCAAGCAAGTACATAGTGCAGATGTGCTAACACCTGGAGAAATTGAATCAGCGATCGCCACTGGCCTGCCCGATTTACCCGACGGTACGCCTGCTCCGTTTCCCTTGGCTGATGGCGTGCTGAGCGAACGGTCAGAGCAGTCTGTATGGGCCTGCTCTGCCGACTGTACCCCAGCGCTGAGTAGCGATGGGAAAACTGGACAGGCGGCTGCCGTTCATGCGGGCTGGCGCGGAACGGCGCAAAAAATCGTGCCCGCTGCGGTGTATAGAATGCTTTTGCTTGGCAGTGACAAAAAGAATCTTCGAGTGGCGCTAGGACCTGCGATTGATGGCAGCGTTTATCAGGTGGAAAAACCGGTAGCTGCCAAAGTCGGTGCTACGGTTGCCGGTGAATTGACAGAAGCCGATTTACTAGAAAAGCTGATGTCGCAGCCCAATCCACCCCTGCTAGACGACGATCATCCTGAGCGAGTGCGTCTGGACGTTAGACGGATTAACCAGATGCAGCTAGAGCAGCTGGGGTTGAGTGCGCAGCAGATTGTGATCGCGCCCCACTGCACCTATCAAGACCCTAAAAACTTCTTCTCTTACCGTCGCACCCGCGAAAAAAAGGTTCAGTGGGCGGGTATCGTCAGCCAGTAGCCAAAACTGAACCCGGTTAAAGCCTGATTAGGACCTGTCGTCAGCTGGCGGTGGATTGCCAAATACTGGCGTCAAAAAGGCCACAATCAGGCCAATCAAAAAGCCTGCTACGTTACGAATAACGGGCAAAAGCTCAGGGGTGCGTGTGACGACCGGGCCAAGCCCAAAGGCGATGAACAAAATACCCCACAGCGGTGAAAACAAAAGCGCCCACTGCCAGGCAATGCCGTCCCCTTCTTTGCGTGGCTGAGCGGCAAAGCCACAGATAACCCCGCCCAAAATAGACGTCACCAGGGTCAAAATCCACTGCTCACGAGGCAAACCTGGCACAACAGCGCATCCACCCCGCTCCAGGCAAGTTTCTAGCGCATTAATAGCGCCGAGCACCGCACCGTCTTCACCGTTATCGCGCACATAAAACTGATTGCCGAAGCGCGTTTGTAGCTCAATCCAAAACGTTCTAGGCAGAAGTGGATAGAGCTGATCGCCCACGCTGAAGTTCAGCAGGTTGCCGCCTCTAGGGTCGGCAACCATCATGATGCTTTTGTCGTTAAGTCCCCAAAAATCCTTAACGGCTCGCCCTGGCGTTTGGTCAAACTGGGTAAGCACTCTCAGCTTCCAGCCCGTTTCTTCTTCAAACTCAGGCAGCTTGGTATTGAGGTATTCTTCTTGGGCGTCATTGAGAATTCTTGCAAGGTCAATAACGACCGTTGGCTCTTCTGGCAAAAGCTCAGGATTATTAACCGCGTGAGCTGGGGCTGCGGGCGCCCAGGCTAAACAGGCGACTAGGCCAATTGCCAAACAGGGAGCGGTGTATCTCTTTATTTTTTCTAAAATCTGCTGAGTCCAAGCCGTGTGGATACATTGGAGCCTTTGCCAAGGCGAAGTTCTAAAGCAGATTTTCATTAGTTCAAGCCGAGGCAATAACGCCTATCTTTACAGTTGTTTACTTAACTTTAAGATACCAGACGAGCAGAAGAAAATGCTTGTCTCTCTAGAGATAGTGGCAGTAGCCGTAGATAAAAAGAGCGAAAATGCGGCCTGTTGCGCTACAGCGCACAGAGAAAACAGATGCTATGGCGCACAGAGAAAACAGATGTCATAGCGTACAGAGGATGCAGCGAGCAAAGATAGTCCCTGGTATGCTTCAGTTCTTGATTTCTTTGGGGGCTTTGGGCTTCTCTATATTCTCAGTTGCTTCTGTAGTCTTAGTCGTTTGAACGTCAGGCGCATCAAGGCTAGATTCGCTCGTCTTAGATGGCCTGGTTTTCGGCGTACTTTTTGCGGAGAGCGGCGCTATGTGCGGCTGTGGTGCAGGCGACTGTGGAACGGGTGAGTGTTGAACAGGGGGTCGTCGAGTTGGCGGGCGACGGCGACGGCGAGGCTTGCCGCCAGCTAACACCCGTAGGGCGGCGGTTGCCCCTGCCATGAGGCTACGGGTCGTAACCTGCACGGTTTGGGCGTGAACTTTGGCTTCGGTTAATCCTCTATCAACCTGCTCTACAACATGGCGGGCGCTTTGGACGCTGCCACTGACTTCATCGCTAAGTCCAGAGAGTTCTTTGCCAGTAACTCGAATGTCTTGCAAGGTGAGTGGCAGCTCGCGGTTGAGAGTATCGAGTAGCTTTTCAGCGCTGCGGGCGGCTCTGGCCAATTCTTTGAGCGTAGAGATGGCAACTGTCAGCAAGGCCATCAGGCTGATGGCCACGAGCAATATGGAAATACCGAGCCAGAAGAAGGGATTGTTCACTGGAAGTAAGACGTTAGCGATCGTTATTCGTTGCTGACTTCATTGTTCGCTTCGCTGTCAATATCGCTTTGAGCATTGGTGACTTGAGTTTTTGTGACGATCAGTGTCTCTTCGTAGTCGATATTAGATGGGTCAGTCGCAGAGGGACTGGCCGCCGCCTGATTTATAACGGCCTGACGTTCCCACTCTTGGCGGCTCGCTGAGCGGCCTGCTATTAGCGCTTCTCTGAGTCGTTTCAGGGTTTGTTCCCAGTTAGCCAGACTAGTTTCTGAAAGGCGATCGGCTTGAAACTGCACGCTGGTGGCCAAGTCTTCAGCCAGTTCTGGAAGGGCGTCAGCGGACTTTTTGAGAATGTGGCGAGTTTCTCTACCTGTGCGCGGAGCGGCCAGTATGCCAGCGATCGCACCCAAAGCGGCCCCAATAATCATGCCGCCCAAAAGTCCATCTGATTTGTTGTCTGCCATGATGCGTCTCCTCTGGTGCGTCTTGTCTGGGTGCGTCTTGTCTGGGTGCGTCTCGTCTGGTGCGTATTTTGAGCCTGTCGTGAGCGTGTCTTCTAGCCTACTCCTAACGCTGCTGACGGCGCAAAGGCCAGTCGGTAGATCAGCGGCCAGATCAGCGGCCAGATCAGCGGCCAGATCAGCGACTAGAGCGGCGGCCAGAGCGGCGGCGATATAGCAGCACCCATTGCAGCAGCTGAATCAGTCGTAGCGCCTGGTAAATTTGCCTTGAGCGCCTTTGCCACAGGCCAACGTCGAGCCGCGTTTCTGCCAGCTGAACTCTTTTTAGGGCGATCGCATACCTTACCTGCTGCGGACTTAGCTCAATCTCATGCAGCTGAACGTTCAAAGCGCGTAGCCAGAGCATGCAGCGCCAGAGCCCACAGGTTAAACCCAGCACTAACAGCGCTATCAAACAGTTCAGCGAAACAACAACCGTTGTCACAAAATCTCTACCCTCCCCGCTGCCTAATTTTCTTCTCGCGTCCCAACCTTCTTATAGCCGAGCCTTCAGTTGCCAAGCGTAGCTTCAGCTACCAATCCGGTGCGTAGCTCATCACTAGCGGCGTCAGGCCAATTTCTTCGGGCAGCTTGGTATAGGCTTCAAAGAAAGCAACGACTTCGCGTACGGTAGGGCGACCGCGTTTGGCCCCTGTCGCTCCGGCAGCAATAATGCAGCCGCAGCATCGGTCGTTGCTCGCGCTGTTCGTCGCCCACTTTTCGAGCGCCTGGCTGTCGGTCGGGTCACTAATTTCGTATTCGTTAAACAGATGCAGCTGACCGTGCGCGGTTTGAATCAAGCCAATCTGAAAGACCTGACCGCTAATCGGATCGCTGCCAGGGTTGAAGCAAATAGATCGAATGCCACCCTCTTGCTTAATCCGCTCCACCAGCTGTTTCGCCTTTGGCCGCGTGGTCTGAATGGTCAAGATAGGCCATTTAGATTTTCCTGTTCTGGCTTTCCCTGCTACAGCAAGGCTCTTTGCTCCGGCCTGTTGAGTTGTCTGTTGAGCGGTTTGTTGATTTATAGCGGGCTGAGGATTTAAGAAGCTTTGATAATGCACCCGGCGGTGGTTTCTTAGCGGCTCAATATCCTTTTCTTTGTGGCTTCCGAGCATAATCAAAGAGCCTTCAGGCACGCTGTCATCAACGATGGCAGTATGCTCAATTTCGGGAGGGGCTTCTACCTGTAAGCGGTCCTCAGATAAGAAGGCTCTAGAGATGTCTGGTACAGTCGAGACCTTGAGGGTAATATTCTCGGCCTCATCTTTGGGTGAGGCGGTGGGCTTGGGAATGCGAAAGCGGCTGGTGATCGGTTGGAGTGCGAAGTTTTGAGCGCTGATGTCGTGCTTTTTGAAGAACCGATGGAGGGCTTCTAGGGTGACCACTAGACTTGCGGCTTCTTCTTCAGCGAGCTGCGATCGCAAGCCTTCTAACGGATGCAGACTGCCAAACTCGTAGCCCACGCTCGCATGGCCAGCAGTTGCCTCGTGCTGAGCCTCGACCGACTTAAATACCGGCAGTGGAATGACCCCTTCTGCCGGATTGAAGTTTATAAACAGGCAATTCTGCTCTAAAAAAGCCTGCTGCATGCCATCGGAAAAATCGTCGCTATGTCTTAGCTTGTGTCGAAACTGCTTAAGTGACTCTAACTCTCGGTAAAACAGCAGCCCATATTCCATGCCTGCTAGACCCAAGATCGATAGATAGAGAGTGTCTATCTCCCAGCGATTGAGCTCTATGGCCAAAATTTCCTGTTCGCTCAGGTATTTCCAGGGCGCATCTTGCCACAGCAAGGCCGATTTTTCGAGCAGAATGTTCTCAAACGCTTCAGGCAGCTTGGGCTGTGGAATCTCCGGGGCCTGAAGCTTTTCAAATACTTCGTCAATAATAGGCAGCTCAGGCGTGTGCTCTACCGGAATATCTAAGGCCTGCAAAGCGCCGCGCAGGAAAAACTGAATTTCTCTATCGCGTACCACTACCTTGCGCGGTCTAGCGGGTTCTACTCTTCCTTGCGGCGTTTCAATCGCCTGTAGCAGCGTTCGCACAATCGCCTCATGTCCAGTTTCCTTGGGGACTACATTGAGCCCTCTGACCACGCCTTGCAGGCTGTCTACCCAAAGAATGCAGTCGCCTTCTACGAGCTCTCCACTGTCATCTAACGCAGTTCCAGCGGGTGGAAGAGGGCGGCGATCGCACTCCCAAACGCTAGTCAGCCGAGGGAGTTGACTCAGTCGACGGCAGGTAAAGGGACTCAGTTGATGCATGAGGTGAGAATCTTCGTCAGGGGTCGGAGCGATCGCTGTAAACAGAAACTAGCTGTAGTAGATGTTCAATTCTATCGAGTTCAGTCACAAGTGCCAGGTAACAACTTACTTAAATATATTGTGCTCAGAATTGTGCTCAGAGTGTGCTTAGAGTTGTGCTCGTTAGGCTTAAAGCCCAGCGCTTTAAGCGTTTTGCTTGAAAAATCGTGCTTGCAATGTGCTGGTTCAACGTCACATTCTCTACTAAAACCATCTAGAACGGATGCGTTAAACTAAAACCACTTAATCAACCTACCTTAATCCCTTCATTGGTGACCTCTTATGACACAAACCGTCTCCTCTGCTGAGCCCACTCAAAACGTGGCTGGTTCTTCGGTAGACCCCACCGCTGCCGCTGGGACTGAACGCGGTATTTTAATGTCTGAAGCCGCCCTCGCTCACGTAACTGCCCTGCGCGACAAGCAAGAAGGCGATCTGTGCCTGCGGGTAGGCGTGCGCCAAGGCGGCTGTTCCGGTATGTCTTACATGATGGATTTTGAGCAGCCTGACAACATCGGCGAGCACGATGAAGTGTACGATTACGATGGCTTTAAGGTTGTGTGCGATCGCAAGAGTCTGCTGTACCTGTACGGTCTGATGCTTGACTATAGCGATGCGCTGATTGGCGGTGGTTTTCAGTTTACAAACCCCAATGCTAATCAGACCTGTGGCTGCGGTAAGTCGTTCGGTACATAATTCGGTACATAAAAACTATCTATGCAAACCCTAGAAAACCAGTTTGAAGAAGGCATCGCTCGCTACAAGGAGGGCGAATCTGCTGAAGCACTACTGCCTATCTTCAAAGACATCTGCGCCAAAGCGCCCAAAAACAGCGCGGCTCAGACGTGCCTGTCGTGGCTATACTTACTGGCTGATAAGCCGAACGCCGCCTTTAAGGCAGCGCAGCGGGCGGTAAAGCTTATGCCCAAGGACCCTCAGGCCCGTACTAACCTGGCCATTGCCATGCTAGAAACCGGCAAAAGTGGCGTTCGTGAGCAGGTTGATATGGTTTCTCAGATGCTGTACGCGGTAGATGAGCTTAAAGCTGAGATTAAGGAAAACTTTGAAGAAGGGTTACGAAGAAAGCCAGATTGGCAGAGTGTAAAGCGGATTCAGAAATGGCTGTTTGAAGATTGATAGCCTCTTGTAGAAAGCCTTTTAGACTTCTCTCAAGCTTTGTGACCTCTCAGCCGCTTCACGAAACTTGATTAAGTTATCGAAACAATACTCAGGAAGAAATGATGGGGATTTTGCCGATGGGTGATCCCCATCATTTGTATAAAGACCTTTTGTAATGAGGGTTTTACGTCCGTTATAGAGACTTGAATCCCTGCCGTTGTTGGCATAAAGCGCCCTGTAACGTTCATGAAAATAACTTAATGAGCGATCCCCATCTCGACTGATAAGCTTAGTTTAAGCGGTTGATAAGTCCTGCTTAACTCTTCCGTTAACTGAGAGACATTAGCTCAAGTGTTAACGCCTGAAGTAAACAGAGTCTTCAACCCAATGCATCTACCTAGCTTATAAACTTTTAGGAGTCGCTGATTATGAACCTTAAAACTGTTGCGATCAAGCCAGAAACGCGTAACCATAAAGGATTCTTTGTACAGGACGCAGACTATACCTTTGTCGAAATTGACAAGTCTGGCTGGGCTTTAATCTGCGTCGATGATGCGGTGTGTCACTACGTTGATCCTGATAATCTGATGGCTGCTGAAATCGACGCGGCAAAAGCTGTATAGCTTTCGTTAACAGGCCTTTTGAAGAAAAGGCCCCAAACCTATCATGAATAAAATCCTAGATGGCTGTTTTCTCCGAGAAAGCGGCCATCTTTCGTGAAAGGGTTCCTTGAGACCGGCTTTGGCAGCTTTCGGCATATTGAGCGGCATGTTAAGTAAATTGACGCCTTTTCTTAAGGGCCAGTTTAGGCGTCAAAATGACAAGCGCCAAAACGACGTGATTTAATGAAGCCAAAGCTAATTCTTTTAAGCCATGAAAGATCGTCTGCTCGGCGGATTGAACACGTTATTAATGTTCAATCTGTTTTTTGTTCTATTTTGCTTTGCTTGGTTTGCGATCGCCCTAATTGGTCGTGCCGCTGACGTAAATCTTGGATTTGACCTCTGGTACAGCCTGTGGGACCCGGTCATTATGCCGTCGATCGGTATTCTGATGGCGGGCGCACTTATAAGTGGGCTATCGAGTTGGGTCAACCAAAAGTTCTTGCAGCGCTCTCAAAAGCTTTGATAGAAGCTTTGATAGACGTTTTGATAGAAGCCTTGATAAAAAACTTGGCAAAGGCTGGGGTCGTTTGCCTGTTTTTTCTAGAGTGTTTCTCTTGCCGTGTTTCTTTTGTCTTGTTTCTTTTGTTGTGTTTCATTTGCCGTGCGCCTACTACCAGGCCCCTCTCGTGCGCTCGTACCACTTCACCAATACTTTGGCCAGCCGCTTTGGATCGTGCCGTACCGTCGTATTGCTCTCGCTCATTACGTTTGCGATTACAATCCGCCGCCCCGAATCAATGACGGCTTTACGGTCCAAAATAACGGGAGTTGAACCTTCTTTTAGATAGCGATCAATCGCTTCTTCTGACGGCAATCGCTTCTGTACGAGTACCGCGTCAAACAGATACTGTCCGCAGGCTCTATCGATCGCTTCAATGTGCTTAGAGACTGTGTAGCCCTGAGTTTCGCCCGGTTCACTCATAATGTTGCAAATATAAATGCGAGGTACGTGACGATCGGCGATCGCCTTTACAATCTCTGGCACTAACAGGTTTGGAATAATGCTGGTGTACAGGCTGCCCGGCCCCACAATGATATAGTCTGCGTTCTCGATAGCCTCAATGGCCTGTGGCAGTGCTGGGGGCGCTTCAGGAAAGCAGCCAATCTCGTCAATATTGCCGCCGGCTTTAGTAATGTTTGATTCGCCCTTAATGTGCCGGCCATCGCTAAGGTTGGCCCACAGGCTGACATCACTTAGGGTAGAGGGCAGTACGCGACCTCGAATGGCTAGAACTTGAGAGCTTGCTGCGATCGCCTGCTCCCAGTCTCCGGTAATTTCATTCATTGCAGAAAGAAACAAATTGCCGAAGCTGTGGCCGCTCAGCCCAGTGCCCGCTTCAAATCGGTATTGAAACAGTTCTGTTAGCAGCTTTTCTTCGTCGGCTAGCGCTGTTAGGCAGTTACGAATATCACCCGGCGGTATGCCACCCATCTCTCGTCGCAGCCGCCCTGACGAGCCCCCATCATCGGCCACCGTCACAATCGCCGTAATGTTGCCGCTGTAGTGTTTGAGTCCGCGTAGCAGGGTAGAGAGCCCGGTCCCACCGCCAATGACTACAATGCGCGGGCCTCGGTTCAGGCGTCTGTGGGTGGCGATCGCATCCCACAAATTATCCTCACCATTAGCAGGCAGCAATACTTCAACGATTGCCCCTAGCGTCCGAGTCTGTCCCCATACCAGCAGTAGCAGTCCGCCGCCAACTGCTAGTGGTCCACTGACATAGTTTGGCACCAGTCGAGTAATGAGATTGAGCAGATTGCCAACAAACCTTACGGTATAAAACACAGGTGTTAGCTTCAGCCACACCATGATGCCAAGGCCAATAGCAACGATACCGATTGTGCTTAAAAAGAGCCAGCGCTTTACGAATAGACCGGGCTTAAGCCACCGCATTAAGCGCCGAGGCTTGGCATAAAGCTGTTTACGAGTTGGGCGCATGGCGAGTGCAAAGGGCTGGCGGGATCATGTGCGAATCATGTTGCACTAGGGTTATACAGCAAAAAGGACCAACGATATGATACGAACTCTCACCGCGATGTGATCTCACCGCGATGTGATCTCAGCACGGCGTGATCTCAGCACAGTGTGATCTTGTCACGGTGATCTTGTTACGGTGATCTCGTCACGGCGCGATCTCATCACGGAAGATTGCTGCTCACTTGTCGTTTATAGGTGCAATGTAAGCAAGATATCCTGGGTTAGGCAGAAGACAGGTTAGGTAGAGATAATCAGAGCCAGCCTGCTCATGTGCACTTTCTCTTCAGACATTTCTGGTTGGGTATCTTTTTAGGTATTGAGAGAAGTTAATATGTGCCTAGCAATTTGAGACCTAGCTCTGTAGTAAAGCACTCTATGTCGAACCCAACCGTTTCTATCCCGGCTGACGATGGCTGTAACAAGTCAGAGCCTTTAGTGGCGCTCAGAGGTATTTCTAAACAGTTTGGTGACAATCATGTCCTAAAAAATATTGATTTGACCCTATATCCAGGTGAAGCCGTTGCCGTAATTGGGCCGTCTGGTACCGGTAAGTCAACTATTCTACGCATCATTGCCGGTTTGCTAGGGCCTGACACGGGCGAAATTTGGATCGCAGGAAGAAAGCGGATTGGCCTGATCGAAGATGCCCCCGATCCGATTAGTGTGGGCATGGTTTTTCAGCAGGCTGCCCTGTTTGACTCGCTGACAGTCGCCGAGAATGTTGGGTTTTTGCTCTATCAGCACTCGCGACTTGCTCGCCAAGAAATTCGTCAGCTAGTGAATAGAGCGCTGGCAGTGGTTGGCTTGCCAGATGTTGCCGATCGGTATCCTGCTGAGCTTTCGGGTGGTATGCGTAAGCGCGTAAGCTTCGCTAGAGCTGTGATGTCTAATCCGCACGATACTAGCGACCAGTCGGGACTTTTGCTGTACGATGAGCCGACAGCAGGCTTAGATCCGATTGCGTCTACTGTGATTGAAGATCTCATCAGAGAAATCCATCAGGAGCAGGCCTGTCAGGCCTATCTGATTGTGACGCACCAGGAAAGCACTATTCGCCGGACGGCAGATCGCGTGATTTTCCTTCACGCCGGACAGGTACAGTGGATGGGTGGAATCAACGAAGTTGACCAGACAGATAATCCGTTTGTCCGTCAATTCTTTAGCGCTGAGGTCCATGGCCCTATTCATGTGGGTGGATAGTTCTGGTAAGTAGATAGCTTTTGGAAAGAGTCGTTCTGGGAAACAGAATCAGAACAAGCCGTATTTTTATCATCAACCTCTAGAAAACTCATGCGGGCACGAACAATTCGAGAAGGGTCTGTCGGGCTACTAATCTTATTAGGGATCGGTTTGTTTGGAGGGTTGGTGCTGTGGCTAAGAGGCTTTAACCCAGCCAGTCGTCCCTACGAACTGATTGCAGAATTTGAAGACATTATGGGTGTTCAGATTGGGACGCCAGTGATGTATCGCGGGGTTTCTGTCGGTCGCGTGATGTCGATTACGCCGCTGTCGAACTCGGTAGATGTCGGGTTAGAAATCACGGCAAAGGCGTTGAAGATGCCAAATCAGGTCACCGTTGAAACGGTGGAATCTGGTCTGATTGGCGAAATGTCTATTGAAATTACGCCCCTAGAAGAGCTCGCCGCTGGGGCTGAAGAGTTGAGCCCTACAGGCAGAGGCTGTGATAGCAGCTTGATTTTGTGTGATGGCGATAGGCTAGCGGGTGAGATGGGGCCTAGCTACGAAGCGCTACTGCGTTCGGCGACAGAGCTAACCCAGCTATTTGCCGATCCAGAGCTACTCGCTGAGCTAAAGGACGTTTTAGCTACGGTCTCGGAAACCTCTGCGGATGCTGGTCAGCTAGCTCAAGAAGCGACCCTGCTGACCAGGCAGGCACGCGAAGAGATTCTGCCGCTATCCGGCTCGGCTCAAGTCGCGGTAGAGTCAGCTGCAAATGCTGCTGATCAGATTGCGGTAACGGCTCAGCAGTTTTCGCTGACAGCCGCCGAGATCAACGGTTTGATTGGTGATAATCGAGGGACTTTAGTAACCGCTTTGGACAATGTGCAGGCGGCTAGCTTGCAGCTGCGCGGGGTGGCAGATTCGCTAGGCCCTACGTTTCAGAGCGGTGAGCTCGTAGGTAATTTGGAAGTGGTGGTCGCTAACGCGGCGGCCGCCTCTGAAGATTTACAGGCGATTACCTCTTCGCTGAATACACCCGTTAACCTGGTGCTGCTTCAGCAGACGCTAGAGTCGGCTCGCGATGCCCTATCGAGTGCTCAGAAAGTTATGGCGGATGTGGATGAAATCACTGGAGACCCGGCTGTTCGTGAGCAGATTCGCAATTTAATCAATGGCTTAGGGGGCCTAGTGTCTTCGACTCAGTCTTTAGAGGAGCAGTCAGAAGTTGCCAGAACCCTAGCACCGTTGGCCCCATTGGCAGAGTCTGGGCGATCGCTCTCTACGGAAGAGCGGATCGTCTTAGATGCTTTATCTGAACGTGAATTGTCTAGCACCCCGGCGCTTCCGCTAGAAGGTCTGGCGTCAGCGTCGTCGCGTCCTGTGCTGGTGTTTGACGGCGAGCGCTACATTCTACGCTCGGCCGATCAGCTGGCCGAGCGGCCAACCCGACCTGCGACTGCCGAGCAGGTGAAGGGCAGCCTTCGTTTTGAGGGGCGTCAGCCTAAAGATTGATAAATATTGTTCTAACTTTATGTAAGTCTCTATTTTCGGGAACATTTAGGGCACCACAATCTTTTTGGCACTTTTAGGGTGACTTATTTTCCGCCGACAGGAGCGCATGAAGACAGCGAGCCTCAACTAAATAAAGTGTCTGCTGCCCCCAGCGACTCTCTAAATGACACCCTGAACGACTCTCTGGCTGAGCCCCTGGCCAGTGCGTTTGCGGCTGCTTTGGCGGGGTCTCCGGCAGAAAATTTGTTTCACCGAATGAGCTGCCTGCTGCAATGCCCGATAGATACGCCTAATCTATGGAAAAAAGTCCTAGCGGCAATGGGTGAGACACTAGGCTGTAGCACGCTACAGCTGTTTTGGTCTGAGCCGATGATCGCCTCACCGATATACCAGTGGGGAGAGGGGCAGCCGCCTTCTGTTGGCAGCGGTAGGGCGCTGTGGGAGCATTTGGCTATTCCCGAAACGTCTTTGGCAGAAACGCTGTGGAGCTCTCAGGCCAGCGACCTGCAGTCGCAGCTGTCGGTGCTAGTTGCAGAAGGCTATTTTCAGCTATCGGGCGGGCGGGTATATGCTGCTGATAGCTGGCCGCCTGAACTGCTGGCAATGTTTGGTTTTGAGGGACGCCGCCATCTGCTGTTACTACCCTTATGCCACCAGCAGCAGATAAGCGCTACTGCTAAAGAAGACTATCTAGACCAGGACTGTATAGGTGTGCTGGTATTAATGCGGTCTGTGGACGTGCCTTTATGGTCTGACGTTGACGTGCGCTGCGTTGAAATGGCGGGCGCTCAAATGTATTTAGCAGTGCAGCGATCGCGCGTAGAAAGACTCTTTCGCAGCTGTAGCGCCCGCGATCAGCTGACACAGCTGCCCGACCGCTTGCTATTCAATCAGCAGCTCACTCGCTCGATTGCGATTTCCAAAGAAAAAGACGTCATGCTAGGCGTTGCTTTTTTAGATCTTGACCGGTTCAAAAATATCAACGACACCCTGGGGCATGCCGCAGGAGACTGCTTGCTGAAGCAGGTGGCGGCGCGCTTAAGAGGCTGCTTGCGAGGCTATGACGTGGTCGCTCGGTGGGGTGGGGATGAATTTACGCTGCTGCTGAGCGATTTGCGATCGCCAGAACAGATTACGAATATTGCTGAGCGCATTTTACAGCGACTGTCTGCGCCTTTTCACGTGCAGGGGGAAGATCTGTATGTGACTGCTAGCCTGGGTATTGCGCTAGCGCCCTACGACGGGGACGACGAGCAAACGCTGCTTTGCAACGCCGATGCCGCGATGTACCAGGCTAAGGCTAAGGGCCGGAATAATTACCAGGTGTATTTTGAAGAAATTAACGCCAATGCACGTACGCAGCTAAATTTGGAAACCGACCTGCGCAAAGCCCTAGATAACCAGGAATTATTTTTGTGCTATCAGCCTCAAGTTGATTTGCGCAGCGGTCAGTGGATTGGTATGGAGGCCCTGATTCGATGGCAGCATCCCACGCTGGGGATGATTGCACCTGGCAAGTTTATTTCGATTGCGGAAGAGACTGGCCTGATTGAACCGATTGGCCGGTGGGTATTGAGAACGGCCTGCGCTCAATACTGTCAGTGGCATAAGGCGGGCCTGCCGGCTTTGCGCTTGGCGGTTAACCTATCGGCCCAGCAGTTTCATCGCAGTAATTTACTCCGTTCGGTGATGGAGGTGATTCGCTCGACGGGGTTTGATGCTCGCTACTTAGAGCTGGAAGTAACTGAAAGTGCGGCCATGCAAGACGTCAAGCTGGCGATTGATGTGCTCAAAAAGTTCTCTTTGGCAGGTATTCAGATTGCGATGGATGACTTTGGGACGGGCTACTCCTCGCTGAGTGTGTTGAAGTATTTTCCGCTAGACACCATCAAAATTGACCGTTCTTTTGTCAAAGACCTGGTCGAAAGTCCGAGCGATGCGGCGATCGCATCTACCATTATTGCCCTGGCAAAGGGGTTAAATTTCAAAGTATTGGCGGAAGGCATCGAAACGCCCGAGCAAATGAATGTGCTCAATGAAATGGGCTGTGACTATGCACAGGGCTACTGGTTTAGCCGGCCGCTAACGGTGCAGCAGGTCGATGACATGCTCGCTAGCGGCAAGTTTTAACGTACTCCAACTGACTCAAAGACTCAAAGCCCGTCTTCAGCTTACTCAAAGGCCGTTCTAGCAGGGAATATCGTTCTCAGACGCCTGCATATCCCAGGGCACGACCGAGAAAAAGAATAGCGTCATTGCCATAACCAGACCGCTACCGAAAAACTGCCAGCTGTAGGCATACTCTAGACCGGCGATCGCAGCCAAATGCACCAGACAAGCCGCCGTAAAGCTTCGTGACTGCATACCAACGGCCATTGCACCATAGCCCGCTGCGCAGACGCCGAGCCACAGCAAGCAAAGATTAGAAAGAATGAGGACCGAGCTGTAAAAGATGCCGTAAACCGTAACGATAGCCGCCACGCTCATCAGTCCAGCCCAAAGAAAAATCACCCAGCGTAGCTTCTCTGCGCTCGCCAGTGTCCAGGTTAACCCTGAAGTGGTGGCAATGCCCATGCCGGTTAGCCCCGCGTCTAGTATGGCCTGCTGATTCCAGTCAATAGCTGAGAACTGAGCCAGTGAAAAGATGATGAGCGTTAGCGCGCCCCAGACTAAAAAAGCCTGATCAATCTCGGTAAAGCAGATACTGGGCAAGGCCGATACTCTGCGCTGAAGATGGATCTTGAGCAAACCATTGAGGTCTTGCATACTTAGCGCTTCGGTCGCCAGGTGGGGCTGTGTAAGGTCGCTAGAATCGAAAGCGGTCATGACGGTTAGTAAGTCCTGAATAGCAGCTCGTCTTTGTTCTTACGTTGGAATTAACGTTGGCTTCATACTTTGACTACGTTTCAGATTGTAACCGAGTGTTAACGAATAGTTAATTTTATCTAATGTTCGGAAAACTGCACCTGTGTCGAAAGATTAGTTTTGGTTGATGCTTACTTTTTGTGGCTGCATTAGGAGTTTGCTCAGTGCCCTCAAGCTGCCTGCACTCTTGAGCTTGACGCGTTAGTATATTTGTCTATCCGCTCATTTTTTGCTGAAATTTTTGTCTGATCTACCGTCTAATCACGCGGTTTCGCCGCCAAATTTGGTTCTAGAGTCTGTTGACTTGAGGAAAAGCTATGGCAGAAAACGAATCCGATTTGAAGCCGTTCGAGGCGTTTCTTTACGAATTGCTGCGGGTGAAGTGCTGGCTTTTTTAGGGCCTAACGGTGCCGGTAAGACAACGACAATCAAAATGATTGCGGGGCTGGTGCGTCCGGATGCAGGCTGGGTAAAAATTGCGGGGCTAGATCCGCATAAGAACCCGCAGGCATTGCGCCGAATGGGCGCTGTGTTAGAAGGAAACCGCAATCTGTACTGGCGACTGACAGCGCTGGAGAATTTGGAATACTTCGGAACCCTGCGGCAGATGAACCGAAAGGTGGCAAGGGCCAAAGGTGAGCGGCTGCTAGAGAAGTTTGGTCTGGCCGATAAGCGCAAAGTGCCGGTGCAAAAGCTATCGCGGGGGATGCAGCAGAAAATTGCGATCGCAGTGGCCCTTATCCATGAACCGCAGCTATTGCTGTTAGATGAACCCACGCTCGGCCTGGATGTGGAAGCGGGTGAAACCGTAAAAGCCTTAGTCCGTCAGGTGGCTGCTGAAGGCTGCGCGATTTTGCTTACCACCCATCAGCTCAACGTTGCCGAAGCCCTTTCCGACCGTGTTGCCATTATTCGTGCCGGGCAGATCATCGCCGAGCAGCCTACTCAAGATTTAATTCGGCAGTTTTCTCGGGGTGGTGCCTATCGTATTGAGGTTGAAGGGGTGATGGACGATGAACGCCTGAGCGCTATCGAATCTTTGGGTGCGACGGTTGAGGTTTCTGCTGAAGGATCTTCGGTGCGCTACTTGCCTGAGACGCCACAAGAGGGGGCCGTGCTCTACAAAATCTTGAGCATACTCGACCCGCTGCCTCTGGTTGAAGTACGACAAAACCGCGCCGATTTAACCGATATCTTTTTACAGCTGGTGCGCACGCCTCTCTGATGCGATCTTCTGATGCGATTTATTTCGAGGCAATCTGTGTTGAACGTTCGCTGTATCTACACCTATTAGCCTCTCTCCATTTGCTTCCCTCCATTTGCCTCCCTTCATTTGCTTAAGTGATGCTCGATTTACTGATTGGTGAATTCAAACGTACCTGGATTCAGACGTTGCGCTATCCGTCTGAAGTGATTGGCGGCGTGGTGATATTAACGTCGGTGTTCTACGGCATTTTCTTGAGCACGCAGTATATGGCCGGGTCGGTAAGCACCTTCGGCAATCGACTAGATACGGTGGTGATTGGCTATATTATTTGGTCTCTGGTGCTCTATATCGTCAACGACATCGCAACAAATTTGCAGATGGAAGCGCGTACTGGCACGCTAGAGCAGGTTTTTCTATCACCGTTTGGTGCGCCGCGGGTCTTTTTTGCGCGGGCGGTAGCGAGTTTGACCTTGCGACTGCTGTTAATTTTGGTTGTGCTGGCAATCATCATTGCGATTACGGGTAGCCAGATTGCGTTTCCGCCTGTGCTGCTGCTGCCGCTAACCACGCTACTGTTAGGCGCTTACGGGCTGGCATTTCTTATTGGTTCGCTGGCACTGGTGCTAAAAAACGTGCAGCAGCTGTTGAGTTTGTTTCAGTTCTTTTTATTCTTTTTGCTGGCCGCACCCACTGAGAACTGGACGGGGCCGGTTCGCATGGTGATTAATCTGATGCCAGTGCTACCAAGTACGGGGTTGCTGAGAGATTTGATGGCGCGTGAGCTGCCTTTAGATTGGCAGGGGTGGGCGATCGCACTATTTAATGGCCTATTTTATTTTGCGATCGGCACGATACTGTTTCGCTGGGCGGAAGGAAGAGCGAAGCAGCAAGGCAGTTTAGGTAGTTATTAAACAGTTGGTTATTAAACAGTCGGTTATTAAGTAGACAGCTATTAGGTGGGCCGCTCAGCGTTGAACGACTCTAGGATTTTTACGATTGGTCATGCGGCTCATGATACGGTTGAGAGCCTGATTGCGCTGTTGATTCCGAGGGTGGTTACAGTGCTAATTGATGTGCGATGGGATGCGTACATCCGCCATTTTCCGCGTTTCAACCGGCCAGTGCTAGAGGCGATCGCCAATCGAGAGTGCATTTACTACCTACACATAGGCGATGTTGGCGGGGATATTTTTGCCGATCGTTTAGGTGTGGTGAGCGATGAAGAGATTGCGTCGAGTGAGCGGTTTGAGCGTGCGATCTCACGGATTGCTGAAACCGCGCAAAGGCAAAGAGTCGTGCTGATGGGCGTTGAGGAAGATCCGCTGCGCTGTCGCCGAGCAGTGTTGTACGCTCAGGCGCTTGACCGTATGGGCTTTGACCTGCGGCATCTGTCCCAGGACGGTGACCTGGAGTCGCACCGACAGCTAGAAGATCGGCTGCTGCTGGCTCATGACTTGGCAGATCCGTTTTTCTTAATGGGTGAATCGCAGCTGTCGCTGTTGGACCAGCGTTTGACGGTTGAGGCTCAGCGGACGGAGCGACTGTTGAAGGCATACCGGCTACAGAGACGTGCGATCGCTCATCTAGAAAGTCATTTTTGAGCGCGGCGCACCCAGACGTAACGCCGCTTCAACGAAAAGTCTCTCCAAGCTTCCTAAATTTTTGTTCTACAAAGAGAAAACCTGCTGTGCGCTTTCTGTCCGCTGATTTTGTCAGCAGAAAACTTGCTTCGCGCTGATGAACAGTCGCGTCACCCTATCTTGCAGCGAGTTCTATTGATACAAAAGCTGCTTTGCACAGATCAAAACTTAGCGCACGCTGCTTCGGTACAAGTTCTATTGATCCAAAAGCTGCTTTGCACAGATGCGAACTTAGGACACGCTTCTTAGGCGTCAGCTCTATTCATACGATAGCTGCGGCTCCCAGAAGCACATCTCAAGAGACAGTGATACCTACAGGAACCGCAAACGACTACTGTGTTGACTCCATCTAGCGGTTATTCCACTCGTCCGCGGCATCTGCCACAGCTTCGTCAACCGTTTTGTCGCCCAGCATAGAGGCCTGCAAGTTGTCATAGACAATTTTTTGCAGCTCTTTCACATCTTCCATCGCTGGAATCAGAACTGCCGCATCGCCTAGCTGACTTGCGCTCACCGACCGCGCGACTTCGATAGGCGTTGCGCTTTCAGATACGTCCGTAAAGTAGCTATCTTCCATCGCACCGACAGTAGAAGGCAGGACGTTTGCTTCTTTCGCAAAGGCGAGCTGATTCTCGTCATTGGTTACATAGGTGGCAAACTTCAGCGCGGCTTCTTCGACGTCGGTGGAGTTAGGAATGACTAAATCCATCGCTGCAACGTTCTTTCTGCCTGTGCTGCCCGTAATTTGAGGTGCACTTTTAGTGGCTGCCGCAATCTCAGGGGCATTCGTTTCTATAGTGTCTAGCTTTTGTGCACCGGACGCGAGCAGCGCCACTTCGCCAGATTGGTAAAGCTGTATAGCCTGCGCATGGCCTTGCGTCAGGACTTCTCTAGGAAGCAGCTCTTGCTGGTAAAGGTCAGTCCAATATTGAAAAACGGCCTTGCCTTCTGGCGTATTAAAGGCAGCGTTACCTTCGTCATCAACTAGAGAGACGCCCATTTGAACAAAAGACTGCAAGACGTCTGCGGAATCTTCCGGGACAAAGGTGGTAAAGAAGGCGTATTTGCCAGTTTCTTCTTTGACTTGCTGGGCGACCGCTGCGAGTTCTTCAAAGGTGGCAGGGGGCTCGGTGACGCCTGCGGCGTCGAGCATGTCTGTGTTGTAGAGGGTGACGCTGGTGGTTAGGTACCAAGGGAAGCCGAAGCTATCGCCGTTGATTTGAGTCGCTTCCCAAATCTTGGGCAGATAGACGGCTTTTTCGGCTTCGGAAAGTTTGTCGTCTAGGGTGAGCCAAGCGCCCTTGGTCGCGAGCTGAGAGGCGAAGTTGGGGTTGAGGTTAACAACATCGGGCGCGTTGTTAGCAGAGACGGCAGCTAGGATTTTGGTTTCCATATCGCCCCAGGGGACGTCTTGCCACTCAATTGTGATGTCTGGGTTTTCGGCTTCAAAGCTGGCGATTAGCTCGTTGAAGTAATTGTCGAAGTCGGGCGAGAGTTGCATGGTCCAGAACTCGACTTCGGCCTTGCCGTCACTACTGGCGGCGGTACTATCACCGCTGCCGCAGCTAATCAGCCAGCTAGAGAGCAAGCCAACAAGGGCTAAGGCTATAAACTTTTTCCAATGGCGAATAAATGGCATGTTGATATAGAACGGTTGAAATCCGTGCTGACAGCGTGATGATCTGTGACTTTACAACACTGATTGTTTATTTGTGTAGGTGGGTGTGTTAGTGCTTGACTTGGCAGGGCAAATTTTGTCTCCTACAGAAGCGTCATTTGATCAAATATTGCCTTTGCAAGAGAAAGCTTACTTAGCTTACTTACAGTGTCATGTCGTGTCATGAGAAGCCGCTAAGTCCAGTAGAGCACTCTTTTTCGGGGCCTCAGCTGCTAAACCCTATAGCCTTTCCAAGGTTCCGGCTAACTGCTGACCAGACTTTAAAAGCCGAAGCAGCGTAGCGTACTTCGGTGTTAACTTTTGAGATAAATTTCGATGTTTCGCCCTTCACTTTAGCTTGTATTTACTAAACTCATAATGAGTACGACTTAATTTATGTGAGAGCAATCCGTAAAAGCAAACATGTGCGGACTCTCGCAGAGAAAATTCAACACATGAGAGGGAATAACTATGGGTAGCGAAAGCAAATGTCCGTTTATGGGCACCGCGCAGCAGTTCACCGCGACCACTGGCACCTCAAACCGCGACTGGTGGCCAAACCAGCTGAACCTGAACATACTTCATCAGCACTCGCCTCAGTCCAACCCCATGGGCGAAGCCTTCAACTACGCCGAAGCCTTCAATAGCCTTGATCTTGATGCTATCAAGCAAGACATTTTCGAGCTGATGACCACCTCTCAAGACTGGTGGCCTGCCGACTATGGTCACTATGGTCCTCTATTTATTCGTATGGCCTGGCACAGTGCGGGTACCTACCGCCTCGGCGATGGGCGCGGCGGCGCAGCCACAGGGAACCAGCGTTTCGCTCCACTCAACAGCTGGCCTGACAACGCCAATCTCGACAAAGCTCGAATGCTGCTATGGCCCATCAAGCAAAAATATGGCCAAAAAATTTCCTGGGCTGACCTGATGATTCTGACCGGCAACTGCGCCCTAGAGTCAATGGGATTCAAGACATTTGGCTTCGCAGGCGGACGTGAAGATGTTTGGCAGCCGGAAGACGATATTTACTGGGGGGCTGAGACGGAGTGGCTGACGAATAAAGAGAGATATTCGGGCGATCGCAACCTAGAAAACCCGCTTGGCGCAGTCAAAATGGGCCTGATCTACGTCGATCCAGAAGGCCCCAACGGCGAACCTGATCCGGTAGGCTCAGGCCGTGACATTCGCGAAACCTTTGGCCGCATGGCGATGAACGACGAAGAGACCGTCGCGCTTGTTGCGGGTGGTCACACCTTTGGTAAATGCCACGGTGCAGGCGACGCGGCTCTAGTTGGCGCTGAGCCAGAAGGCAGCAGCATTGAGCAGCAGGGCCTCGGCTGGAAGAGTGACTTTGAGTCGGGCGTTGGCGTTCATGCCATCACTAGCGGCATTGAGGGCGCTTGGACTAACAACCCTATTCAATGGGATAACAATTACTTCGAAAATCTGCTCGGCTATGAGTGGGAGCTCACGAAAAGCCCCGCAGGCGCTCATCAGTGGAAGCCCAAAGATGGTGCCCTCGCCGACGCGGTGCCCGACGCCCACGATCCGTCTAAGCGACATGCACCTATGATGACTACCGCAGACATGGCGCTAAAGATGGACCTGCTCTATGAGCCCATTTCGAGACGCTTTGCTGAGAATCCAGACGAGTTTGCCGACACGTTTGCCCGTGCGTGGTTCAAGCTGACGCACCGCGATATGGGGCCTCGCACGCTCTATCTCGGTAAGGAAGCACCGACCGAAGACTTCATTTGGCAAGATCCAATCCCAGCGGTTGATCATCCTTTGATTAACGAACAAGATACTGCTGCACTCAAAAGCAAAGTGCTGGCTTCAGGGCTTTCTGTTTCTCAGCTAGTTGGCGCGGCTTGGGCCTCTGCTTCTACCTTTAGAGGGTCTGACAAGCGGGGCGGAGCCAACGGGGCTCGCGTTCGCCTTGAGCCGCAAAAGGACTGGGAAGTTAACAATCCTGGCCAGCTAGCCACCGTGCTAGAGACGCTCGAAGGTATTCAATCAGAGTTCAATGATGCCCAGTCTGATGGAACAAAGGTTTCTCTAGCTGACCTGATCGTTTTAGGCGGCTGCGCAGCTGTGGAGAAGGCTGCAAAAGACGCTGGGCATAGCGATGTCAGCGTTCCGTTTGCGCCGGGCCGTACGGACGCGTCGCTAGAGCAAACCGATGTAGAATCCTTTACCTATCTGGAGCCGACTTCAGACGGATTCCGCAACCACCTTAAGAGCCAGTCTGAGCTATCGGCAGAAGAGCAGTTGGTTGATCGCTCACAGCTGCTGACGCTGAGCGCTCCTGAGATGACCGTTCTCGTCGGTGGACTGCGCGCGCTAAATGCTAATACTGGGCAGTCTCAGCACGGTGTGTTTACCGATCGGCCAGAGACGCTTACCAACGATTTCTTTGTGAATTTGCTGGATATGGGAACGACGTGGAAGGCGGTCTCTGAAGCGGATGAGGTGTTTGAGGGGCGCGATCGCAAAACAGGCGAGCTCAAATGGACGGGTACGCGTGTGGATTTGATCTTTGGGTCTAATTCTATTTTGCGGGCGATCGCAGAAGTCTACGGCTGCGCAGACTCACAGCAGAAATTCATCCAAGACTTCATCGCTGCTTGGAGCAAAGTCATGAACCTCGATCGCTTTGATCTAAAGTCGTAGGTCTTATAGGTCTTAGTAAACAGCCTCAGTAGGAGAGCATCCCTTGAATGGCTACTGAGGCTAAAAGACTTCAAATTCCAGTTTTGGTCCATCAAACTCAATGCGATATCGATTCATTACGTCTCGCCCTATTAGCGGCATCCCATCAATGTCAGTCTCGGCACAACCGAAAACTTTGAGTGCTGATATGTGATGCTGGTCGAAGAACATTCCGACAACATAAGGAATAGCAGAAGCTGCAACACCACACACAGGCACTCTAATAGCTTTGCCCACAATCCGAGCATTGACTCTTTGTAGTAGAGGAATTGGAATAAGTGTGCAATCTGAACCGGTATCTAAAATTGCAGAACAGGTCAGCTCCACTGCAAGGGGCTGTCCTGCTTGAAGAAGCCGAATTGGCAAAATAGGTATGGGCGGCAGGGCAGAGTTGATCCTGGTGTATTTGTAAATACCCACGGCTTAGAGTGCTTTTGATAGAAACGGGGTACGTACTGCAGGTGAGGTATCTTCTGAGCCTACGTGCTGAATAAAAGCATCTTTGGGACCGTTCTGTTCAAACGTTCGTAGAATTAGAGTCTCAAAATCTGGAGCTGCATCAAGAACGTTTCCATCTTCAAATAATATATATTGCCCTTTGTGAGTTTGAATCAAGTGTTCTCGATGCTTTTGGTACAGAGCAGACTGCCGCTCCATATAGGCTAAAACTTCCTCCTGATTTGATTCTGTTTCATGGTGCTTTATTGCTTCACTGACCTCTGTTTCACTAAGAATTTCAGCCTGCTGAGCAGCATGAAACAGTAGCTCTAATACCTTTCCAGTTAAGTTATTCCAACGCTTCTGAAGGCGTTTCGCAATGACATCAGGTATCTCAATGATAATTTGCATATCAGTATGCTCAGTGCGTTGAAAGTCTTTTTACGATTTTTTTCTTTGATGTATTGTTATTCTACAGTCACGCAATGACGCTCACCTTCTCTGCACAAGCTTTTGCCCGCGCTCTCGCCTCATCAGTCGTGCTGCCTAGTGCTAACGCCACACCCATCCGCCGATTTTTGTACGCTTTCGGCTTGCCAAACAATCTCAGCTGACTGGTCGGCACCGTCAGCGCTTCCGCCATCCCGCTGAACTTTGGTGTTTCAGTCGCTTCCTCAGCCAAAATGACCGCAGAGGCCCCCGGACGCATCAGCTCGATTTCTCCAACAGGCAGACCTAAAATGGCGCGAACATGGAGCGCAAACTCAGACTGGTTTTGACTCACCATCGTCACCATGCCTGTGTCATGAGGTCGTGGGCTGACCTCGCTAAAGTACACCGTCTGCGCCTGGTCTGCTGGCCCTGCGATAAACAGCTCTACGCCAAACAGGCCCCATCCACCCAGCGCCGCCGTCACTTTTGCGGCCATCTCCTGACAGCGCTTCAGCGTCTCTGGATGCAGCCCGCACGGTTGCCAAGATTCTCGGTAGTCGCCGCTGACCTGTACATGGCCAATCGGCGGACAAAAGTGCACGCCTGAGGCGGACTGTACCGTCAGCAGCGTAATCTCCGTTTCAAACGCGACAAAGCCTTCTACAATCACCCTGGCCTCATCCCCTCGCCCCGCTTCAAACGCGTAGGTCCAGGCCGCTTCTATCTCGTCAGCGCTGCGCACCGTACTCTGCCCCTTGCCAGAAGAACTCATCACTGGCTTGACGACGCAAGGCAGACCCACTGCCTCAACCGCTTGCCGGTACTCTTCGGCGCTAGAGGCGAATCGAAATGGTGATGTCCGTAGGCCTAGCTCTTCAGCGGCTAATCGGCGAATGCCTTCTCTGTCCATGGTGAGGTTGGTTGCTTTGGCCGTCGGGATGACGCGCCAGCCGTCGGCTTCCAGCTGGATAAGGGTTTGCGTTGCGATCGCCTCTACCTCCGGCACAATCAAATCCGGCTCCACAGTTGACACCAATTCTGCTAACGCCGACCCATCAAGCATGTTTGCTACATAGCTTCGGTGGGCAAACTGCATTGCCGGTGCATTTTCATAGGCATCGACGGCGATCACCTCCACACCTAGCCGCATTGCCTCCAAAGCAACCTCGCGGCCTAGCTCGCCAGAGCCCAGCAGAAGCAGCCGCTTTGAATCGGGGCCAAGGGGCGCACCCCAAGTCTCTTGAGAGGTCTTAATCGGCATAGCAAAAGAGGAAGCGGTCATATCGTGAAAATCAAATGAACGGTACGTGCCTATATGAAAGTCCAACAAATGTCCAAATGTCAGATAAAGGTCTCTTCATATTCTCAGACCTGAGTACAAAGGTGGCAAAAAAAGTGACGAAAAGGTCACCTCACTGCTCGCCTCGTCAACTGAGTGAATACCCTACGCTCAGGCATCCAGACAGTCTCAAATGTAATTTTCTTGCTGAAATCTGGGCAGTCTAGGGTCGAAATTCGGATATTTGCCTTCTTCACTGAAAGTTAATCATCCAACCTTCATTTCCGTCGTATTTATCGGGCCGCAGTCGTGAACAGACTCAAGTCACTATTCTCTAAAAAAACGTCAGGGGTGGGTATCGAACTGACGCCCGAGCGCATCAATATTGTGCGTCTGAAAAAGCAAGGACAGAAGCTGAAACTACAAACCCTCGCGACAGCTGAAGTCCCTGAAGGCGTTTTTGAAGAAGGCCAAATTGTTGACAGCCCAACCATGGCTGAAATTATCCAAACTACCCTGGCCGAGAACAAAATAAAGGTAAGTCAGGCATCTACCGCTGTTCCTGGTAGAGCGGTTACCCGGGTTATTCTGGTCCCTTCCGAACTCGACGATGAAGAGCTGCGCGAAATGGTCCTCAATCAGGAAGCGAGCCTCTATCTGCCTTTTCCTCGTGATGAAGCAGATGTCGACTATCAGAAAGTCGGCTATGTAGTGGATGACGATGGCATTGAAAAAGTCCGCGTGCTGCTCGTAGCTGTTAAGCGCGACATCACCGACAGCTATACCGAAACCTTTGCGCAGGCAGGTCTCAACCTCAATGTTCTAGAAACTAGCAGCTTCGCGCTAATCCGTACCATTCGCGAGCAGCTACGCCACTTTACCTCTCAAGAAGCGGTGGCCATTGTCGATATTCAGTTCGAGAGCACCGAAATTTCCATTGTGGTAGACGGTACGCCTCACTTTTCTCGCACCGTTCCTCTGGGCACGTCTCAAATTCAAACGGCCTTGAGCCGAGCGATGAATCTGCCGCCCTCTAGAAATGCCGATTTGCTGCAGGGTATGTCTATTCCACCCGGTCCTATTGCGGGCGGCCCCAAGAGTGGTATGAACCCAGGCACCGCCGCCATGCTGCGAGTCGTCGGTGAGCTATCCGACGAGCTGCGTCGTTCTATCGACTTCTATCTCAATCAAGGCGAAGACATGGAGGTTGCACAGCTGCTGCTTTCTGGGCCAGGTGGTGCGATCGAAAACCTCGACGAGTTTTTTGCCCAGCGGCTTGGGTTGCCAGCGAGTGTTGTAGACCCGGTCGATTCTTTGGCGATCGAGACCGACGAGGAGATGTCAATGGCACAACGGGCAGGGCTGGCGACGGTTCTTGGTCTAGGGCTTAGAGAAGTTTAGCGATGAAGTCTAGAAAAGGGTGGAACGAGTTGTTTAGCAGGAGGTCTTGGCCATGTACGGAATTGATATTAACTTCTTAAGCGATCGTGGCGAGCGTCCCGTTGATGCGCTAGCTACGGTCATTCAACCTAAGACCGGTAGTAGCCAGCGCATGCTACCTGTGATTGGCGGTGTGGCCTGCACGCTGATGGCACTAGGCGGTGTTGGTAGCTATTGGTTTATTCTCAACGGCCAGCAAGAAAATCTGACCGCTCAGTCTGCCGAGCTAGATGCCCAACTGGCCGAGCTGCAGCAAAAGCTAGCCCAAGTTGATACGGTTCGTCAGCAAACGCAGGCGGTCAACGCCGAAGTTCAAGCGCTAGCAGGCGTTTTTGAGCGTATCCGTCCCTGGTCTGCCATTGTTCGCGATATGCAAAACCGCATTCCCGCGCGCGCGCAAATTACCAAGCTGGTGCAGCAAGGCGTTACCGAGGGCGGCTCAGCAGCGGGCGGTATAGAGCTAGGCGGTAACGCCTGTTCATTTGATGATGTGAACGATTTTCTGTTGACCTTGAAGAAATCTCCTTTCTTAGAAAGCGAGACGATTCAAATCACGACCGCGTCGCTAGGTCAATCTGTTGCTGGGCGCTGCCCTGGTGCGGCGGCCACAGAAGAAACCGCAGAGCTAGTGAGCTACACCATCAAGGGTGACATCAAGAGTCTCCCGGCTACGGCCCTGCTCGATGAGTTGAACCGTCAGCAAGAATCTACGGGACTTGCTGCCCGTATCCGTGCCCTTCAAACTACAGGAGCGATTGAATAATGGCTGCCCTAGGAGACTTCGTTCCCCCAGAAGATGCTGATTTTATTGACGAACCGGTGAATCCGGTGGTGTTTGGCGTAGAGTTTACGCCGACCATTATCGGCATTTTAATTGCCCTTGCAGGCATTGGGGGGGCTGCCTACCTGTTTGTCAATAAGGTTCAGCCCGTGTCGGTTCAAAACGACACGCTGCGCACAGAAATCGCTCAGAAGGAAGGTGATTTGGTGGCCCAGGCCGATCGGCTTGAAGATATTGCCAAAATCGAAGCTGAGCTAGAAGTTGCGATGCAACGCCGCCGCAATGTGTATTCGCTGTTTGCTAACGAGAGAACAATGGACACGCTACTGCTCGATATCAATCAGCGGATTGAGAGCAGCAATGCGGCCCTAGCTGGCGTAAAAAATCAGGTGCGTGAGCGTGGAATTCCACCGGTCGTGCTCGAAGCTCAGCTGAAATCTTTCTCCCCTGGTGAAAAGATCGTGATTTCCGATAGCTCGCTGGGCGCAGAGATCAATGGCAAGCTTCGTCGGGAAGTGTACAAGATTAATTTCTCAGGTGACTACGCGCAAACGCAGAGCATTCTGCGCAATCTAGAACGTTTAGAGCCGCTGCTGATGGTGCGTAACTTCAGTGTGAATAGCGGTCAGGCCATAGAAGAAACGATTATTGGCAGTGACGGCCAGGTGATTAAGGAGCCCAAAGCTAAGCTCGAAACCTCGTTTGAGATAGATGCGCTGATGCCGACTGCCGATGCTGATGTCCCGCCAGAAGTTGCCCCGCCGGCTGCCGAAGCGCCTGCTGAAGGCGGCTAAGTTTTCATGATTCGAGCTGGGCGACTGCCCATCTGTCAGGGCCTATCTATCAGGTTTTGCTTTCGACTTTCAATTGTTTCCCTTTTCAACTTTTTACCTACCCTTTCCCCATCGCTAGTTTCAACTTAAGGAATGAACGCTGTGAAACGCCATCTTAATTTTAAAAGTCTAATGTTGGGAGGCGCTTTAGCTGCACTGGCTGCCCCCCTTGCTGTTGCTCAGTCTGCTAGCGGTGCGACGACCGTAAAGGGCATTTCTAATGAATCATCTGTAGAACTTGCTCAGGCAGAGCCGGTAGAGATAGAACCGGTAGAGATAATAGAGCCAGACCAGCCGATTCAAAGCGAAGACGCCCCAGACATCATGGTGCCTAATCCGCAGGTCATCATTGAAGGTGAGCCGGTAGATGCGCCTTCTTTAAATGCAGCACCTCCTTTCTTGCCGCGGGCTGTTGCACCGCCAGTGGGAGACCTCTCTGTCTCTGATGTAGACGCTACGCTAGATGTGATTGACTTGGGCACCGCTGAGCGGGTGCCTCGGCTGGTGCTACGCGATGCGTCTGCGCGTGAAGTGCTTTCCTTGCTCGCACGCGCGGCTGGTTTGAACCTGGCGTTTACCAGCGCGGATGCGGAAGGGGCTAGTGCCGATGCGCGGGTCTCGCTCGACATTGAGAATGAGCCTGTTCAGAACGTTTTTAACTATGTGTTGCAGCTGTCTGGCCTAGAAGCAAACAAGGTAGGCCGGACTATCTTTGTCGGCCCACGTTTGCCAAACAGCGCGCGTAACGTGATAGTCCGCAGCATCCGACTCAACCAGGTTGATGTGGGCAGTGCAGTTAACTTTCTGGTCTCGATGGGTGCTGAAAGTACCGTTTCTAGCGAAAGTTCTGTCACTAGCGTCAATGCGCTTGAGGTGGGTGGTGGCACAAACGTTAGCGAGGCCACAACCACACAGTCCAGCTTGGCTAACCAGCGCGTTGATTTTTCGGATGCGGATCCCTTACTACGTGGCCTACAGCTAATTGGTGACGAACGTACCAATTCAATCACCTTGATTGGCACCCCGCGTCAAATCGAGATTGCCACTGCTCAAATGGTTCAACTAGACATTCGTCGTCGTCAGGTGGCCATTAATCTGCGAGTGGTCGATGTTAACCTCAATGCCTCGGATGAATTTAGCGCTAGCTTCTCCTTCGGTGCGGGTACAACAGGCTTTAGCCAGGCGGGCGGCAGAGGGGTCATTGACTTTGACTTTGCGGGTGGGGTTGCTGGCCTGGCCTCTGGTTTCTTGCCTCGCTTAGAAGCAGCAGTGACTAACGGTTCTGGCAATATCATTACTGATCCGACGCTGGTGGTCCAGGAAGGCCAAACTGCGGCGGTGCAGCTGACTCAGGAAGTGGTAACAAACCGGACGCGAGAAGAGACGGTGGATGATGCTGGCCGAGTGACTGAAGAAATCACCATTCAAAAAGAGGACGCTGGATTGAATATTCAGGTCCAGGTTGACCAGATTGACGATAATGGTTTTGTTAATTTGGCGGTTGCGCCTTCTATCTCTGCGCCGACTGGCTCGTTTGAATTTGGCGGCGATTCGATCGCTCTGCTTTCTAGACGTCAGCTCACCTCCGGTCAGATTCGCATTCGCGATGGCCAAACGCTAGTACTCTCTGGCATCATTCAAGAGTCCGACCGGACGAATGTAACCAAGGTGCCTATTTTGGGCGATATTCCGCTGCTGGGTGCGCTGTTTAGAAACTCTACCCAAACCAACGAGCGGCGTGAGCTGATTGTGCTGCTGACCCCGCAGATTTTGGATGATTCTGATGCGAGTGTGTACGGCTACAGCTACACGCCAGGTGAAGACGTTCAGCAGTTACTAGAAGAGAGACAGCTTCAGCCATAGATGCTGTGAAGCGTATTAAGTCTGATTTTTAGGTCTGATTTAGGTTAAGTGCGATCGCAGCCATAATCTATTGAGACCATTGAAAAGCCGGTGTTTCTTCGATTTTGTGAAGAGACATCGGCTTTTTGTCAAGACGGAAATTCAGGATTTTTGACGAAAGAAGTATGAACTTTATTGAAAATCCCTGAAATCCGTACAAATTCAGGGTTTCCTCTGTTCATATTGCGCATGTACCCCTTAGAATGGGGCAGTAAAAATTATGAGGTTTCAGGGGTTTCAGCGGTTGCATGTCGATCGCTGTTGACGTCTTGCTTTTTGTCCTCATCTAAACTTTAATTTTTGCCATAGGGCAATGTGTATACCCGTTCAGAACTAACCAAAACTCAAACTAACTCGATCATCCTCCAAGGAGATAAGCATGAATAAAGGTGAACTCGTCGATACCGTTGCAGAAAAATCTTCAGTGACGAAAAAGCAGGCAGACGCTGTCATCTCAGCGGCTGTAGAGTCTATTATGGAAGCCGTTGCAGGCGGTGACAAAGTAACGCTTGTGGGCTTTGGCTCGTTCGAGCCACGGGCTCGCAAAGAGCGTGAAGGTCGCAATCCTAAAACTGGCGATACGATGGTGATTCCAGCCACCACCGTGCCTGCATTCTCTGCGGGTAAACAGTTCAAGGAAATGGTGTCTGGTAAGAAGAAGTAATGTAAAACCACAACCAATGGTTAGACCCGTTCACGGAGGTAATTTAGCTTGGGCCGCCAGGCTCGCAGGCTGTGCCTCTGATGAGCTAATTGATTTTTCAGCTAGCATTAGTCCGCTTGGGCCCCCTTCTTCTGTTTTGGAGGCGGCTCAGGCGGCTTTCTCTTTTTTGTCAGCTTATCCTGACCCAGGCTATAGCGAGCTGCGATCGCACATCGCACATCATCACAGTATTTCTCCTGACTATGTTCTCCCTGGAAACGGCGCAGCCGAACTCCTCAACTGGGCCGCTCGCGACCTAGCAGCGCTCCCTCGCTGCTTTTGCCTTTCACCGGGCTTTAGCGACTACGAAAGAGCGTTGAAGGCTTTTGGCGCCGCCCTCTCACCGCTGCCGCTGTTTAATACCAGTGGTCAATATCTAGATAGCTGGGACTCTTCCCTGTCAGAAGATAATGACTTTAGTCGGTGTGGTTTGCTATTAAATAATCCGCACAATCCCACGGGGGCACTGTTTAGCCGAGAGCGAGTGCGATCGCTCCTCTCCAGATTTGCTCTGGTCGTCATTGACGAAGCCTTTATGGATTTTCTGCCACCTGAGCGCGAGCAGAGTGTAATTGACTGGGTCAATGAATTTCCTCATCTTGTCGTGGTGCGATCGCTCACAAAGTTTTACAGCATGCCGGGCATTCGTTTAGGCTATGCGATCGCTCATCCCGCTATTCTTAGCCGATGGCAGCAGTGGCGCGACGCCTGGCCAGTGAATACAATAGCCGCTGCCGCTGGGGTTGCTGCCCTAAAAGACGCTGCCTTTCAACAGCAGACCTGGCAGTGGCTTACGGGTGAAAATGAGTATTTGTTTGCAGGGCTCTCGGCGCTGCCAGAACTAACGCCGCTACCGAGCTGCGCTAACTTTTTTTTAGTTCGTGCCCAGGTTTCTACAACCGCTCTGCAAGAGAAGCTGCTACAGCATCACAGACTCTACATTCGTGACTGTATGAGTTTTGCTAGCCTGGGCGATCGCTTTTTTCGGGTGGCCGTCAAAAGCCGCAGCGACAATCAGCGTCTGCTGAGCGCACTGGCAGATAGCGTGCCGCGTATCTTACCGACGCTGCCACTTGTCTCAGAAGAGGCGTTTCATGTCAGCTGACTACGATCTGGTTATTTTGGGCGGCACGCTAGAGGGTCGGTATGCGGCGGCTATGGCCGTTAGTTACGGTGCGCGGGTCGCTTTGATTGAATCGCCAGGGCTGTTTGCCCAAAGGCAGCAGGCCAGGTATTTGCTGAAGGGCGTACAGCAGCTGGCAGAGGGGCGAGAGCGTCAGCGGGTAAGTGAGTGGTTCCTTCCGGCTGCGACTGCGAACACGGCGGTTAAAGCCACTGAGGGTAAAGCCACGCTGGCTGAGCTGGACTGGTCGGCACTTGTGCGATGGAGTGCGATCGCAGCCGAAACCCAATGCCCTCAATTCTCGGCTGAGGCCCTGAGTGCTAGCGGCGTTGATCTGATTTTCGCCGAGCCCAAGCAGCTGTCTCATGAGCTGATAGTGACCGTAGCGGATCGCCAGCTATCTACCCGCGCGGTACTGGCTGCTTTTGGTATGGTACCGGGTGATTTTGTTGACCCAGATGATTTGTCAGATCGCTTGCCGATGACCGCAGTGACTGGTTTGGAGCCGTTGATACGCGCTAAGCAGCTGCCGCGTGAAATTTATGTTTGGGGACATTCTTTAGAGACAGTGGCCTGGGCAAGTGCTCTGAATAGTCTGGGCGTGAAAGTGACGCTGGTGACCGATCGATTTCTGCGGCAGGAGGATAGCGAGATTCGAGAGCGGGTGCGATCGCAACTCATTGCCGCAGGGGTGACGTTTGATCGCTCTGCTGCTCTTCAGCCAGCGGAAACCTGCATCCTTCAGCTGGCTCGGCGCAAACCAGCCATTGTTCTTCCAGATTTTGTTTATCCGCCGTACAGCCAGTACCAGGGCATTGATGCGCGCATTCCTGAGCGGCCCTATTTGCTGTCTAACGGTCACTTGCAAACCGCTCATCCACGGGTGTTTGCCTGTGGCTCGCTGCTGCGCGGCAACAATACTCACTTTGCGGTCGCCCGGCATGAGGCTGCTATGGCGGTTTGGAATGCTTTATTTTGGCCGCGTAAGCGAGTGGATTATGGGGCGATCGCTCAAGGCTATTCTCGTATTGCGATCGCAGGCCGCGCGCCAAAGTTCGCAAAGATAGGCCATGCGCCGCCCAAAGGCTACCGCATCTGGAGTGCTGCTGCTCCTAACAGCGCGGATCTGCAACGAGTTATTCCACAGCCGCTGTACTGCAAGCTCATCTGCAAACGCGATCGGCTACAAAGTATTCATTTGCTGGGCGACGGTGCTGGTGAACTCATAGAACCGCTAGCTGCCGCAATCGGTCAGCCTGTAACTACGCTGCTAGATACGGCTGACTACGACACGGTCTCACCGATGACCGAGGCCCTGATGGACGTGGTTCGCACGGCTGCTAAACAGTCAGTACTCACGCGCTGGCAGCCTGGACACTGGCGAAGAGACTGGGCCGAAAACTGGTTTAACTGGCGACGCAGCCGCGATCGCTGAACAGTCTTTACGACTAATTGGCTAAACTTCTCTCCCAGACAGCACTTGCGCCACAGGAAGCTTTAGATCGGGAAAAGCCGACGACTGAATGTGTTCACCGCTGCAATACACTCGTTCCGAGTAGGTATCTTTTTCTAGTACTAGCGCGGTGACCTTGCCTCTATGTCGATCGATAATCCAGTACTCAGGTATTTGCCACCATGCATACTGCTGACGTTTCCACAGGTAGTCTCTTCGATAGTTATCGCTGCTCTCTGCCCCAGCACTGACAATTTCAGCTACAAAAGCTGGCGGCGGCATTTCAAAGAGTATGGCGCTTTTTTTAGTGCTAGCCAACAGTTCAATATGCTCGGGTCTGAGCACGACAACATTAGGCTTACGATTGACACGTTGATCGCCTACTGGGTGAACTTGCAATTCTGTCGTATAGTATCTGACCAGCTCTCTAGGCTTAACCACCTGCTTTAGCAAATACTCTAGCTCGCTTGCCATACGAATATTGCTTTCATCTTCTGGAGGCAACGCTATGACTTCTCCGTTTTCAAGTAACCGAAAATCGCCATCTGGGCCCAAGTCAGAATACAAATACGCCTGATAATTTTTGTACTGTACGGGAGTGTAAGTCACAGATGAAGCCTAGCCTTGTTGTAAAGTAGGACCACTCTAATTCTAATGAAATTTCTCTAGATGCGAGCGAGCGTTACTGCTTCAGGCTGATCTTGATACTTTCCTTTCCTAGTTTCGTAGCTCACCTGGCAAGGTTCGCCTTCTAAAAACAGTAGCTGCACAACGCCTTCGTTGGCATAAATACGGCAGTCAGCGCTAGATGAATTTGAGAACTCCAGGGTCAAGTGACCGCGCCAGCCTGCTTCGGCAGGGGTTAGATTGGCGATAATGCCGCAGCGAGCGTAGGTACTTTTGCCGATGCAAATAGTCGTGATATTGTCGGGCATTTCTAGCTTTTCGAGGGCAACGCCGAGGCCGTAGGAGTGGGCAGGCAGGATGAAGTAGCTGCCGTTTTTGTCCTCTTTAAGCTCGGTCGGTTCTAGGTTCCCTGGGTTGAAGTTTTTAGGATCTATAACCGTGCCAGGAACGTGGCGAAAGATCCGAAATTCGTTGGGCGACAGGCGAATGTCGTAGCCGTAAGAAGAGAGGCCATAGCTAATGACAGGCGTTTCATGCCCGTGGGTCGGCAGCTGCACTCGGCGAATCAGCGAAGCTTCAAAGGGTGCAATTAGGCCCTCACTAGCGGCGGCTTTAATCCATGCATCGTTTTTAATCATTTCGCCTCTAAGTTTCGCCTCTAAGTTCGCTTTTATCCGCTTCTACTAATGAGAGAGCTTTTGCTTGACAGCCTCTATTTTTACATGTGTCCTTCTACAAAATGAGCATTCTGTTTAGAGCACTCTAAACAGAATGCTCTAAATGGGACGCCTTAAGTATGGGACGCCTTAAGTAAAGTAGGACGCCTTAGACAATGTAGTTGCGGCGAAACTGAGTCACCTGGTCGGCGACGTCTAAAAGCGATTCCGGCATTTGTGGTCCAGTAAAAATGACTTCTACGTGGGAGGGGCGGTCTCTAATCAGTGTGAGCACTTCGTTTTCTGAAATTAGGCCAAAGTCAATAGCCAGGCTAAGCTCGTCTAACACAATCAGTCCGTAAACGCCGCCGCGAACAGCATACTGAGCATGTTGCCAAAGCGTTTGAATCGCAGTGAGAGTTTCGTCATCGACATCAGGGCCCTTTATACAGGTAGGACTGCCGCAGCGTACCCAGTCCATATTTTGGCCCATGCTCATCGGGTTCTCTGGCCCCTGGTTGATTCCGCCCTTTAAAAACTGCACCACCAAAACAGGTAGCCCCTGCTCCGCGACTCGCATAGCCTGCACCATGACATTGGTAAAAAAGGTGCGGTGCTGCGAGGTAAAAACCTGGACAGTGCCTTCAATCGCGTTTAGTAGCGGATGGCGCTTGATGGTAGAGGCCGCAGGCGTTGAACCGCTGTTGAGTGGGCCGGGAAGAACTCTGAGCTGAGAAACCATAAGGTTAAAAGATGGTTTGTATGAAGAGGTGGCTAGCGGTGATATACACAGTATGAAGATTGGCAAGCAGTATAAAAAATGTTAGATGGCGCTAGGGATAGCGTCCAAACCTGCTCTTACCGCTAAGACCAACCAAATATAGCGTAGTTATTGCATGTGTTTTGTTTCGATTAGCTACATCTTGCTACATCCAGAGGCAGAGATCTCTTTCGATTTCTTTGGTATGGGTGTTGGTACGGGTTTTGGTCTAGGGCTAAGCGGCCTACTGTTTTTGGTTTTAGCGGTTGAAAGCTATATGCTCTTTGGGTAGTTATTTTCTTAAGTGGCCTATGCCCTGGCAACGCCCTGACGATCGCCAGCCCGATCAGCTTCGTCCTATTCGGTTTGAGCGTCAGTTTACAAATTATGCAGCGGGTTCTGTGCTGGCTCACTGCGGTAATACGCGAGTGCTATGCACGGTATCGGTCGATGAGAGCGTACCGCGTTTTCTAAAAGGGTCTGGAAAAGGATGGCTGACAGCAGAGTATCGAATGCTGCCGGGCTCTACCCACACCCGTAAGTCTCGTGAGTTTATGAAGCTCTCTGGGCGAACGCAGGAGATTCAGCGGCTGATTGGGCGCAGCCTGCGAGCAGCGGTGGATTTGGATGCCATTGGTGAGCGGACGCTGACGGTGGATGCGGATGTGATTCAGGCCGATGGCGGCACGCGTACAACCTCGATTACAGGGGCCTACGTGGCGCTAGAAGATGCGATCGCTCATCTCCTCTCCAAAGGTGAACTCACCGCCTCGCCGCTACGCCATCAGATTGCGGCTGTTTCAGTCGGCCTATTAGAAGGCGAGCCGTTTTTGGATCTGAACTATCCTGAAGACTTTGCCGCAGATATTGATTTCAACGTCGTGATGAATGAAAATCTGACATTTATCGAGGTACAAGGAACTGCCGAGGAAGGCAGCTTTACCCGCGCTCAGCTCACCGCCATGCTGGACTATGCCGAGAAGGGGATCGGTGAGCTGATGCACTTGCAGCGAATGACCTTAGGTCAGAACTAGGGTCGCAAAACTACGCTGACAAGCGTTGGTATAACGCGCTAGAAGTGTTACATTCCGTGATAACTGTGCGTTTGATACGCGTTTGGTACGTTGGAGACTATGGCGAAAGATCTGCGAGAGTTTTTAAAGACGGTAAAAGCGCGTGGTCAGCTGCGGAATGTGACAACTCAGGTAGACCCTAATCTAGAGATTGCCGAAATCTCGAACCGCTTACTGCAAGCCGGGGGACCGGCTGTCATGTTTGAAAACGTGAAGGGATCGCCTCATCCGGTGGTAGTGAATCTACTCGGCACCGTAGAGCGGGTATGCTGGGCGATGGGTATGGAAAGCCCAGAAGAGCTAGAAGTGCTGGGCAAAAAGCTGGGCATGTTGCAGCAGCCGAAGCCGCCGAAAAAGATTTCTCAGGCGATTGATTTGGGCAAGGTGCTGTTCGACGTGGTGAAGGCAAAGCCCTCGCGCGATTGGCTGCCCGTCTGTCAGCAGGTGGTTAAGCTGGATGACAATGTTGATTTAACCCAGATTCCGATGATCCGCCCCTATCCCAAAGATGGCGGCAAGGTTGTTACCCTGGGGCTGGTCATTACCAAAGACTGTGAAACAGGCGTGCCGAATGTCGGTGTGTACCGTTTGCAGCTGCAAAGTAAGAATACGATGACAGTGCAGTGGCTGTCGGTGCGCGGTGGGGCCAGGCATTTGCGCAAGGCGGCGGAGAATGGCAAGAATTTGGAGATTGCGATCGCAATTGGTGTAGATCCGCTGATTATTCTTGCTGCCGCTACGCCTATTCCGGTAGACCTTTCCGAATGGCTCTTTGCTGGGCTTTACAGCGGTAGAGGCGTTTCGCTCGCCAAGTGCAAAACCGTTGACTTAGAAGTTCCTTCGATGTCCGAGTTTGTGCTGGAAGGTACGATTACACCCGGCGAAACGGCCACAGATGGCCCTTTTGGCGACCATATGGGCTACTACGGCGGCATTAATGAAGACGCGCCGCTAATTCGCTTTCACTGCATGACCCACCGTAAAGCGCCCGTGTATTTGACGACCTTCAGCGGTCGTCCGCCGAAAGAAGAAGCCATGATGGCGATCGCACTCAACCGGATTTATACCCCTATCCTGCGCCAGCAAGTTTCTGAAATCGTTGATTTCTTCTTGCCTATGGAGGCGTTGAGCTACAAGGCGGCCATCATTTCTATCGACAAATCTTATCCTGGCCAGGCGCGTCGCGCTGCCATGGCCTTTTGGACCGCGCTGCCGCAATTTACCTATACCAAGTTCGTCATCGTTGTAGACAAAGACATCAACATCCGCGATCCGCGCCAGGTCGTCTGGGCCGTTACCTCAAAGGTCGATCCTATTCGCGACGTATTTATCTTGCCCGACAGCCCTTTTGACTCGTTAGACTTTGCCAATGAGCGGCTAGGTCTTGGTAGTCGAATGGGCATTGATGCCACAACTAAGGTTGCGCCCGAAACAGCTCACGAGTGGGGGGAGCAGTTAGAGTCCGACCCGATTATGGCCGAGCTAGTGACCCGCCGCTGGAAGGAATACGGTCTAGACGACATCAACCTAGGTGAAGCGGATGCCAATGTATTTGGCTATGATATTCATTAGGCAAATGTCTTGACTGAGATAGAGAAACATTCGTTTGTAACATTCGCCTATAGGACGTGAAACGATTCAAGAAAGCCCTCTAAGAATCCGACTCAAACTCAAACGAGTCCAGAATGATTTCTAGAACATCTTCTTGAAAGATTTCGCCCGTACTGTCTGTGTTAGCCGTAAAGACAATGGTGGCTGCTTGCCCAGGTACTGGCAAGCTCAAATGCACCAGGTCGTGATTCTCTTCATCTTGGCTAGTGTGCATATGCGCGATGCCGCTGGGCATGCCGGTTGGACCTAGATACTTACCTTCCCCTGGACTGAGCTGAGCGCGAATCTCATCTTCGGTAACGGTGCCATCAACCAGGGCAACAGAGACCCCATAGGGCTCTATATTGCGAGCTGGATTGGGGGTAAACGTGCACTGCGTTTGTGCGTAGCTGCTGGGCGCTAGCACATCTACACCTGTGCCACTCTGAAAGGTCTGGTAATTTTCAGGGATGGCAAAGCTGACCTGCCACTCTGGGATCTCTACTATGCGCTGCTCGCTGGAAGGCAATTCGTCAGCGGCGGCGCTGCAGCTCTGGGCCATATCTTGGGACGCCATATCTTGAGACGCTATATCTTGGGATGCAGTGCCCTGTGAATGAGACGTGTTTCCTTGTATTTGAGCGGTTACGTCTGGGTCGATCGAGATTTCTTCTTGCGCCGACGCAGGTGGGTTAAGTACCGCTAGCGGTAAGGTCAGCGCACTAGCGAAAAGAAAATATTGAAAGAGGATACGCATAGCTAGGCAGTGTGAAATGAAAGTGTGAACCTAGCGACAAAATCAGGAGTTATTGCTTTAATTTGTGATCCAAATCATACCTAAAAAGCCTCTAATAAGATCTGGATTTCAAAAAACTTTGTTCCCGGTTACTCTCTCTGTGCTGATGAGTTCGTAATCCTGGACATTTTTCGGCATATTACGTTGTTTGATAGATGACGTAGCCCTCTTTCTCAGGCGATACCTAATGGGGCTCATTCTTCGTTGCGCCATGGACCCTAAGATCGTCTTCTACATTGCCTTTGGGCTGGCGCTGTTGGGACTAACCTGGCTCCCTGACCTGAAAGGAAGCCGTTTTATTAACGTCCCGCTGCTTTATTTTCTGCTAGCGGTTGTCCTGTTCAGTCAATCGCTTGGTCTGCCATTAATCGATCCCGTAGGGAATAAAGTCCATACGGTTGTGACAGAATATGTCACTGAAATTATTGTGATCATTTCCCTCGCAGGGGCAGGTTTAGCGATAGATCGAAAGTTTCGCTTCCACACCTGGCAGACGGCTTTTCGCCTGCTGTGTGTTTCGATGCCACTCTCTATTGCTGGTGCGGCGCTGCTGGGTCGTATGATTTTTGGGCTGTCTTGGCCAGATGCAGTCCTGCTGGGGGCATGCTTGGCCCCAACCGATCCGGTGATGGCTCACAGCGTGCAGGTCGGTCCACCCAATGAAGGCGGTGAGGATCCAGTCCGCTTTGGGTTGACTACAGAGGCAGGTTTAAATGACGGGCTCGCTTTTCCCTTTGTGTATCTGGCAATTCGGATGACGGAGCATGAGGGAATTGGACGCTGGTTAGTGAACTGGGCAGCCTATGACTTTACCTATCGGGTGGCGATGGGGGTAGCCGTAGGCATCGGTATTGGATGGCTGCTAGGTCACTATGTATTTTGCGTTTCAGACGAGAGCTGGAGTGAGAATACGCAAGAAGGACTGTTTGTCGTCGCGGCTATTTTTCTGTCTTACGGGTTTGCTGAACTGCTGCATGGATATGGTTTTTTGGCGGTGTTTGCGGCGGCAGTCGCAGGCCGCCAGAATGTTGATAGAGAGCATAACTATCATCAAAAGCCGCATCAGTTTGCAACGCAGTTGGAGCGTATTTTTGCTGGCCTGTTGCTATTAGCGCTAGGTGGTTTTGTTGCGCAGAGCAATATCAATTTGTTTTCCTGGCAGAACTTTTTGTTTGCCTTTCTGTTCATGCTGGGTGTGCGTTTACTCTCAGGCGTACTGTCCCTGCGTGGTTTAAGGATGTCTCGCTCTGAGCAATGGGCGATCGCATTTCTCGGCATTCGTGGTTTTGGCTCTTTCTATTACTTAGCCTACGCTCAGGTCAACGCCAGCTTCGATAACATTGGCATGCTGTGGAGTGCCACGACGCTGACGGTCTTATTGTCGCTCTTAATTCACGGCAACACAGCAACGTTGGCCATGGGTTGGCTCGATGGCAGACGGCATCGGAGTAAAAAGCGCCGCCAGAGGAGTCAGTAGGCTTTATGTTGAGCTAGCCTTTCCGCCGACTGGGTTAGAGCTGTTGCGTCAGATTTGCTGTGCTAGCTCAGACGGCCCGCTGCGATGGTTTGATTTTGCTCTAAACTTAGCTGCAATTCAGACAGTTGATTGAGCTGAGCTTTGATCTCAGCTGCTTGTTTCTTGGCCTCTACTTTTTTGTGCAAGGCAGCGCGTGCTAAGTCTTCTCGCTGTTGGCTGAGCGCCTTTTGAGCTACCTGATGCCAGCTCAGGGCGTCTTCTACGGCAGTTTTGTACTGAGGCAGCAAGGTGCTGGTTGCAATTCCAATATTACCCAGTGCCTCTTGAAACAGCCGTAGCGTTTTCTCTGGCGACTCATCTTGGGCTGCTTGCCGGGCCAAGTCGCCGACCTGAGGCAGTTTGATCTGGCTCGACCGCAGGCCAAAGTTATCGAGCTGAAGACATTCGCTGCGCCCTATTTTGCACCAGTTGGCGAAGTGCTCGCAGTTGTTAAAGAACAAATCGTACTGCTGCTCGCCCAGACGGCTTTCAGCTCGCTCAATGACCACATCTGCGATAAAAGAGGTTGCCTGCGGCTTTACGTAAATTGTTTTTCCTCGCGCAAAGGTGGCTTTGGTGGTCCGAGTGATTGCCGCCTCCCCTCGCTTACCGTAATGAATAACCGTGCCATCGCCGCAGTCTATACCGTGGTGCTCGTAAGGAATGCCGACCACCTCTCGATACACATAGACCTGATCTCCTCTGGCCATTAGCTTTCTCCGATACGCTGGGCATGAACGCGTGCTCAAACGCAATTAGCCGCATAGTCTAAAGCTATGCGGCTAATTGCCTATTTCCAAGTGCTGTAAAGAAATCTAGCATGCCAGAAATCTAATAAGCTGGTGGCAGCGGCTTACGATGTCTGAGCGGTCTCCTCTTTTGCCGCCTGCTGCTTCGCAATCAAAGCGTGAATAGAAGACATTCCCTTGGTTTGGCGGGTGACGTTGATTTGAATATTTGGCCCTGAGCGGGCCAGGCGAATCACCAGACCGTCCTGCACTGGCTTGCTGTCTATACGCTGGCCCGCTAGGTAGGTCCCATTGGTGCCGATATTGTGGATCTCCCAGCCGTCTTCGTTTTGCCGCAGCTCTACATGGTGTCTGGAAACGACGGCGCTATAAAGAACGACGTCGTTGTCTACAGAGCGGCCAATACGAACAACTGGTTCCTCTTCAAAAGACCAGCTTTGTACAGGTGTCTTGTCAATGGGATGAAGCAAAGACAGCGTGATAACGTTATTCAATGCAGGCACTGCGCGGCACCAAGGAAGGGAAGGACAACGACACACCGAGCCGAGCTTGTAAAAAGAGAGCTGGCTTGGCCGGGCGGAGATGTCCACCTGCTTTAGCTTGCTGACTCAAAAATGAAGCTGACTTTATCACCTTTGCCGAGAGCAATGCGATCGCCCGGACGAAGCCGATGGCGATTGCCCACCGGAAGCGGAAGCCCATTGATGTAAGTGCCATTAGAACTACCCACATCTTCTAGGTAGTAGGCATCGCCTTCTACTCGAATATTGGCGTGGACTCTAGACACAATTTCTGAGTCTGGGAACCCAGAAACATCAATATCGGGCGGTGTGTGATCATTAGGTTTCCCAATCCGCAAGATAGATAGCCCTCTCGGTAGTTCAATTGTGGTCGCTGTTTGTACCTGACGCAGACGCACACTGCGAACTTGCAGCTGTGTAGCTGGCGATTTGTTAATAGGTATTGGTGTGTGGGCCGCTGGCGCTACAGGCTCAGGAACAGAGACTGCTGGCTCGTTGGCAATTGCAGGCTCAGCCGCTTCAACGGCGGCCTCTGGTTCGGTGATGAACTTAGCTTCACTGACCTCTGGTTCTGCTGCGGGTTCTGGTTCTCCCAAGGGTTCAGGTTTAAGCTCTGCTGCGAGTTCGGACTCTGCTGAGGGCGCTTCACCGCCAATAGGTGCAGGCGTAATTAGCGGATCTGGAGAGACGAGATCGGGAAGGTCTTCCCCAATATTCTCATGGTCACTATTCTCGTTTGGATTCAAAAAGTTTTGCGTTTTGAGCGCTGAATCGGGTGCTTCTGCATTGGGCGATTCGATGCTCATCGGTGCGGCCATCAAGTCCGGCTGAGTGGGCTTGCTGGCGCTAACTACAGGTTCACCACCTGCGCCTTGGCTAGAGCTTCCACTACTGGGTGAGAGGGTTTCTCCGCGCAGGTCACTGCCGCACTGGCCACAGAAGCTGGCATCTGCCTGGACAGCTGCATTGCAGTTCGGACAGGTAGCGAGGCTTGGGAGAGGCGTGTAACAGGCCTCGCATTGCAATGCGCCGTCTGGATTTTGGTGGTTACAGTTAGGACAATTGATCATGGCGGAGAAAAGAAAGAAGATCTAAATCTTATATAGGATGGATGTCTTGCCTTGCTGATGCATGCGCCCGTTAGTTCATACGGTAAGGCAAGATATCCGTCAGGCTGTGAGATGGGGTGATTTTACTATCAACAAAGGTGATCGCTAATATTCCGTAATACTTACAGGCACTTGCACTGAACTGTTTGCCTTGAGCTGTTCGTCTTGAACTGTTTATACCGAATTACTTGTACTGGGCGGGTACGCCTTCTCCCGCTGCTGCATCCAGCAGCCAGTGAGGTCCGTTAGCTGGCTGAACGAGCTTACTGGGATAATCTTGGGGATCCGCATCTGCTGAAAATACCTGTGAGAGTGCCGGTTGCTTGTTTTCACCCGCAACTAGAAAGACAACTTTGCGACCGCTGTTAATCAACGGGGCGGTGAAGGTGATGCGGGGTTCGCCATCATGATTGCCTACGGTCACGAGGCTATCTTTTACGTTTAGCGCGTCGGTATGTGGAAATAAAGAAGCCGTATGCCCGTCGTCGCCCATGCCCTGAAGGATGAAGTCTATAGCAGGAAAACTACTGTCAGCCGATAGCTGAAAGACGTTCTTGAGGGTTTTTTCGTATTCGGCTGCGTCGCGAGCAGGATCTTCTGAGCTGGTAGGCATGGGGAAGATGTTTTCAGCAGGAATGGGTACATGGCTTAGCCAAGCCTCGTGAGTCATGCGAACATTGCTTCTTTCGTGATCGTGGGGTACGTAGCGTTCGTCGCCCCAGAAGATGTAGATTTTATCCCAGGGCAGATCGGCTTTGGCTAGGGCGGCGTAGAGTGGTTTGGGCGTGCTGCCACCGGAGAGGGCAAGGGTGGCTTTGTCACGAGCTGCGATTGCATTTTTGATGGTCTCTACTGTCAATTCGTAGGCACGCTCGATAAGGGTCGCTTTGTCAGACAGAATTTCGACGATGGGGGCCATGGGAAGATCTCCGTTAATATCAGTGATTGCAGCTTAAAGGGTGAGTTCGCTATGTTCTCGGTTGTGTTGCCTTGTTTTAATGAATCGCGCCATGGCTATCTACCCAAGATTTTAGAAAATCTGTGTGTGCAAGCAGGCGATAAACAGCTGATCGCGGTGGTGAGCCCTAGTACCGATGACACGCTAGCAATAGTTCAGAAATTTTCTGAGGTAGAAATTATTGAGACCGATGCGACTAATCGGGCTCAGCGGTTGAATGTCGGGATAGCCGCTAGCCGTGGCGAGTATGTGCTGCTGCATCATCCGGCGACACTGCTGCCTGACAAAGATGCCCTAATTCAAGCTGAGGCAGTGCTGCGTGAAGGTGCCGCGTGGGGTGGGTACGTGCACGGCTTTGATTTTGATCATTGGCTGTTGCAGTTTACGTCATGGTATTCAACGTGGATGCGATCGCGCCAAAACATCCTTTATTTAGATCACTGCATCTTTGCTCAAAAGGATTTGCTGGTCGATATTGGCGGCGTGCCGGATATGGATATTTTTGAGGATACGGCGTTGAGCATGGCGCTCGGCAAGCGGGGTAAAGCTGCGATCGCACCTGGAAAAGTCACGACATCCGCCCGCCGTTTCCGGCAGCGTGGCATCTACTACCAAGCGCTAATCAATCAGCTACTTAAAGTGATGTATTACGCCAAACTTGACCCCAAACGCTTGAATCGGCTCTATGAAAGCAAAAGCCAAATCAATGTAGGCTATGCGCCACCCTCATCAGGGGCAGAACGATCGGAGGAAGAACGCTCGCTTTGAGATTGCGATCGCCCGTCTTTTATACATTTTGTGGCACTAACGGCGATTCGCTCCGGCGAGCGATGCTCTTGTGTCTGGTTATGGCTAATTTGTGCGTCGCCTCGGTCGCCAATTCATCAACTTTGATTTATTCTTGTTGAGAAATCGTGCTGACTTTAACGACACTAAGGGGCAAAATGGTGTATCCAAAATGCACCTTGCCAGATTCCTATGACATCCTCTTCTAAAGACACGCTTGTTCCCTCTCCACTAGCGGCTATCTCACTTAAACTCGTCGGTGCGATTACCATTGCAGCGGCCTTAATTGACTTTTTAACGCTGCTATTTCCGCCCGACTTTGGCAATCGAGCCTGGCAGCTGGCGACCGTAACTAGCCTGGTAGACAGAGGAATTGTGCCCTTGGTCGGTATCGCGCTGTTGTTTACAGGATATTGGATTGATACCAGCATTGGTAGAAGTTCGCGGCGCTCTAGCCTGGCGATGGATGCCCGCTTTTGGACCTGTTTGCTCTCTTGCCTGTTAGGTATTACGTTTTTGATGACAACTGTGCTGCATCCTAATAACGTACGCATCCAAAGCCGCGATGCCCTCTCTCAGGTAGAGACCGATGCGGAGCAGGCCACTAGCGAACTCGAAACTCGCCTAAACGCCGATATATCTCAGCGTAGGGCGCAGATCGACGCCCTGCTGCAAGACGAGGCTCAGCTACAGGCTGCCAGGGATAGCGGTAGCTTAGACGAAGCTCAGCTGGAGCAAATTGAACGCTTTCGCACTAACCCTCAAGAGCTAGATAGCTTTTTGACCTCTCAGGCAACCGAGGCACAAGAACAGCTGCAAATCCGCATTGGTGAGCAAAAAAGCGAAGCGACTTCTCAGCTAAGATCTGAAGCCTTGAAGGCAACAATTCGCGTAACGCTTAGCAGCCTATTGCTAGCTATTGGCTACACCTTTATTGGCTGGTCTGGTTTGAGGCGACTGCTGGCAATGGTGGGCTAGTTGGTGGGCTAGTTTCTTTTGGTTATGAAGCTTGCTACGAAGGTCCTAGCGGCTAGTCTATACGTCTATGCTGAAAGAGCATAGGATTCAGCGATAGGATTCAGCTAAGAGCGGTGATCATCGCCTGCTGAGCAACCGTTTGATAGAGCGTTTTGAAATGCTCCATCACGACTTGCGCTTCGGTGGCCGCTAGCGGCATATCGCCAATCACCTCTAGCACAGTTTGCTCTGCGGGGGTGATAACGACCAGTGATGGATCGATAGGGTCGTCGTACTGCCAGAAGGATTCAATCGCTACGCTTGCCGGAATCTTCTCTACTGCCACGTTCTTTACAGCAACGTTTTCTGGTGTCAAATTGTCTTCTTTCGCAGCTGCTGAAGAGACTTTTTCTTCTGTTTTATTACTTCCTTCAACAATTTCTCCGATCGCCTGTTGTCGCTGCTGACGTAAGGCTTCAAGAATCTGTTCTTTGGTTCGGCCCCGGAGCTGAAAGAGTACGAAAGGATCTTCTCTAAAAAAGTCTCCTAGCTGGTAGTAGACTGCGGCAATATGCTTGCAAGGGTTTTTAGGGTCGGGGCAGCTACATTTTGAGTTCACATCTGCCAGCGTGAACGGGAAAAGGCTAAGGCCATTGGAAGTAAAGACCGCTTCGATAGAATCAGGCATAACGCCTGCCAGCAGCTGGGCCGAATAGAGCGCTTTCTCTCCCAGTGTGTTGATTACAAAGCCCCAGTCTTCATCGGTGAAGCGCTCTATCCAGATAGACAGCTGGTAGGGCTCGCTAGCAGTGCCTTGCACCGTTGCATAGACTTTAGAATCTTTGAATTCTAGGCCAAGAATGTTGCCTTGGCGAGCGTAATTGCGACCGCGCTCTAGGCGCTTCTTGAAGCGGTAAGAGTTGAGCAAATCTACCCATTGCTGTACCCACCAGGCATCTTCTTGTGCTGCTGGAGGTTGCGGGGTTGAGTAAGTCATAGAGGAGGAAAAGAAATAACGTGTATCTAGCTGGACCAGCTTTTATGGCGCGTCTGAATCTTGCTAATCTAAATCTTGCTAACAGGTGTCATAGGCACTTTTCTTGTTTGTCAATATTAGCTCTATTGCAGTGGTTTTTATCAGGCTAGCAGCCGATAATTTTTAGCTTCGATAGTTGGGCATTCTGAATCCCAAAAGCTAAAGAAACGGCCGTAGTGCAGCTTGAGAAACTGGCTATTGATGTTTTTGCGAAGGGCTTAGGCGATACTGCTGAGCAGTAATTTGTATTAATCCTTTGCTGACATAACACTGCTCATCTTTTGTAAATCAAGCACTTCGTTTAGGATGGCTTCGTCCATGAGGTTGTGTTCTAGGACGAGCTGACGGAGCGGTTTGCCGGTTTCAAGAGATTCCTTTGCGATCGCAGCCGCGTTCAAATATCCAATGTGTGTATTCAACGCGGTTACCAGCGCCAAACTGCCTTCTGCATAACCAGCGCATCGCTCTGGAAAGGCGGTAATTCCCTGTAAGCATTTTTCATCTAGCGCCTGCACTGTATTGCCAAGGATCTCAATGCTATGAATGAGGTCGTAGGCAATCAGTGGCATCATTACGTTGAGTTCTAGCTGACCGGCTTGGGCCGCGAGTGCGATCGCCTGGTCATAGCCCATTACTTGAAAGCACACCATTGATGTCATTTCAGCCATCACCGGATTGTATTTGCCTGGCATGATTGAGGATCCTGGCTGCACAGCGGGCAGCTGAATCTCTTTTAAGCCTGTTTTGGGGCCAGAATCAAGCAATCGTAGGTCATGAGAGATTTTTACAAGGTCTTGAGCGAGATTGCGCAGGGCGCTGCTAACGGCGACAAAGGGGGCCATGCTTTGCATCGCGGCCATTAGGTGTGGGGCACTGGTAATGGGTTGCTTGAGTGAGTCGGTTAGAATTTCGCAGACGCGGAAGCGATACTTCGGATGAGTGTTGAGCCCGGTGCCAGTGGCGCTGCCACCAATGCCCAAGACGGCTAGTTCAGCAGCAGCAGCTTTGATCCGTTCTTGATGTCCGGTGAGAATATGCTCCCAGGCGCGAAAGCCCTCACCCAAACGAACCGGAACCGCATCTTGCATATGGGTGCGGCCTGAGCGAACTACATCCTCAAACTCTGTGGCCTTAATGCTGAGGGTAACCAGCGCACTTTCCAACGCTGGATAGAGCGAATGCTCTAATGCCAGAATGCCGCCGACTCGAATCGCGGTAGGAATGACATCGTTTGTGGACTGGCCGTAGTTTACGTGGTCGTTAGGGCTGACGCGGTTGTAGTTACCCTTTTGGTCTCCTAATATTTCTAGCGCTCGGTTGGCGAGCACTTCATTGACATTCATATGGTGGGAGGTGCCCGCACCCGCTTGATAGACATCTACGACGAACTGGTCGCGCAGATTGCCATTGAGAATTTCGTTAGTCGCTTGAACAATGGCATCGCCGATATCTGTAGGAATGCAGCCAAGTTCTTTATTCGCTAGGGCAGTGGCTTGCTTGATCAGCAAGCAGGCATCTATGTAGGTCGCCAGTGGCTTTAGGCCACTAATCGGAAAATTCTGAATAGCTCGCAGCGTCTGGATGCCATAGTAGACATCATTTGGAATCTCAAGTTCGCCCATCGAATCTTTCTCAATACGAACACTCGATGCTGCTTTGGTCATAGCGGATACCTTCAACGCTTTGAATTCTGGAGGGACGTTTTGTAGTTTAGCTGAGCATAGTCACAGCCGGGCATACTTAGCACAGCCCGCAGAGTATGTCAGGGTACTTGCTGGGTTTGGTTGCTAGTAAATGATGAGCCGTGGCTATTTCTGCTTACAGTACTGATGAATTTTCGGTTGACTCTCCCAATCAAATGCAGCGGATAAAGGCTTTACTGAAGAAAGGCTTTGTGCTGCACAGTATGGGTAACTACAGTGGAGCGATTGAGCAGTTTGATCGGGCGATCGCAGCGAATTCAGAAAACGAAAAGGCATGGTACTACAGGGCGCAATCGCACATGCAGATGCGCGAATTTGAAACAGCGCTGCAAGATTTTCGGCAGGTGCTGCGGTTAAATCCTACTAATGCAAAAGCCTGGCAAGGGCAGGGCGTTGCAAAAGCCGAGCTGAGACTGTACCCCTCAGCTGTTGACAGCTTCAATCACGCAACGATTTGCGACCCAGGCGATGACAAAATTTGGTACAACCGAGGCCGAGCGCTGTTGAAGCTAGAGCAGTATGAGAATGCGCTGGAGAGTTTTGACAAGGCGATCGCTATTGACAGTAGCAAGTACCACACCTGGTATAACCGCTCACTGGCTCAGGCTGCGCTAGAGCAGGTGCAGCCCGCCATCAAAAGCTTAGAAAAAGTTACTGAGCTTAAGTCCAGCTGTCACTATGCCTGGAACTATCGTGGAACTTTGCTGAACCGATGCTTTAAGTATCAGGGCGCGTTAGAGAGCTTTTGGGAGTCTTTGAAGCATCGAGTGCCGAATCCGAATGCCTGGTACGGTATTGCCTCTAGCTATGCGCTGTTAGATAACCCAGAAGCCTGTGCGATTCATTTGAGCCAGGCGGTTCAGCTGCATCCAAGCATTTATAGCCTGATGGCCCGCAACGATACGAACTTCGAACCTGTACGGAGTCATCCTAGAATTTCTAAGATTCTTGGCGAGTAATCAGGCATAAGGTCTTGGACAAAGTCTTGGCCAAAAAAGACCTTAGTGAAAGTTTGTTAGGCTGAGCGAAGGCGTCAGCTAAAGGGAGATACTGTGGATGTTTGGTCGTCGATTAAGTCAGGAAAGGTACATCAATCCGCTAACCGATTTTGGTTTTAAAAGGTTGTTTGGCACAGAGCCAAATAAAGCACTGCTGATTGATTTTTTGAACGTTATTTTGCCAAAACGCCACACTATCAGCGATCTGAGCTATCGCAACAGTGAACATATCGGCAATACTGCCCTCGATCGTAAAGCTATCTTCGATATTTATTGCAAGAGTGAAAGCGGTGAACGGTTCATTGTCGAGATTCAAAAGGCAAGGCAAAACTTCTTCAAGGACCTCAGCGTTTACTATTCAACTTTTCCGATTCAAGAACAGGCTCAGAAAGGTTTATGGGACTATCAGCTATCTTCTGTTTATACAGTGGGTGTTTTAGACTTTGTCTTTGACGATCACAAAGACGATGACACGCTCTTACATACGGTTGAGCTGAAGAATCAAAGATGCGAAGTCTTCTACGACAAGCTGAAATTTATTTATTTAGAGCTCCCAAAATTTAAGAAAACCGTCGATCAGCTAGAAACTCATTTTGATAAGTGGTTGTTTTTGCTAAGGCACTTGCCGGATATCGGTGATCCTCCCCAATCGTTGCAAGAGGGAACATTCAGGCAGCTGTTTGAAGTAGCAGAAATCGCTAACTTCTCGCCCGATGAGCAAAATGCTTACGAAGATAGCTTAAAGTACTACCGAGATCTCAAAAACGTAGTGGATACCTCAAGAGAAGAAGGGCGCGAAGAGGGGCGCGAAGAAGGGCGCGAAGAGGGGCGTGGAGATGCTACTGTCAGCTTGGTTATTCGGTTGTTAAATAAGCGCTTCGGTGCTTTGCCAGAAAAGACTCAATCTGCTGTCAGCGCGATGTCTCTCGAAAGCTTGGAAGCCTTGAGCACAGACCTGTTAGATTTCTCTGGGTTGGATGATTTATACGCTTGGTTGAAGACACGCTCTGATTAGGAGTGGTCAGTATCTGTTTGGGGTAGTGCTTGAGTTGATTTTGTCTCAACCGCTATGCTGAGGGCAGACCCTAACAGCTGCTGATTTATGGCTAGAGTGCCAACGCTGAAGTTTGACCGAGGCACGCTAGTGTTACATCCGCCGCCGCGAGGAAAGGCGTGGATTGACTATGCGGTTTGGGATGACCGGATTGAGCGATTTCGAGTGCCTGCGGATCAATATAGGCTGCTGGTGAGTGCGCTCAAGGCTGACGGTGTCCGCTTTGAAGACAAAGTGCAGGCGTTTGAGCCTTTGGATTTGCAGGGCAATTTGACGCTGACGCCCTATGCGCATCAGCAGGAGGCTTTGACTGCCTGGAAGCAAGGCGAGCGCCGTGGGGTTGTTGTGTTGCCAACCGCCGCTGGTAAAACCTATCTGGCGCAGATGGTTATGGCCGCAACGCCACGGCGGACGCTGATTACGGTGCCAACACTAGACTTGATGCATCAGTGGTACGCAGATTTGGAGGATGCGTTTCCAGGTGTAGAGGTAGGGCTGCTTGGCGGTGGGTCGCGCGATCGCACCCCTATCTTGGTCGCCACCTACGATAGCGCCTCAATCTATGCTGAAGATCTAGGTAGTCAATACGCACTGCTCATCTGCGATGAATGCCATCATTTACCCAGTGACTTTCATCGCAGCATTGCTGAGTACTCCATTGCGCCCTATCGTTTGGGCCTAACCGCAACACCCGAGCGTACAGACGGTAAACACGAAGATTTAGACACTCTGCTTGGTCCAATTGTATATCGGCGTACGGCGGCAGAGCTGTCCGGAACGGCGTTGGCACCCTATCAGGTGGTGCAGCTGAAGGTGAAACTGAGCGAGGCGGAGAGAACTCGCTATACCCAGCTTCAAGAACAGCGAAATGCCTTCTTAAAGGCGTCGAATATTTGGCTGAGCAGTGCCCAGGGCTGGCAGCGATTTGTGCAGGCCAGCGCTAAGTCGGCGGCGGGCAGGCGAGCAATGCTAGCCCACCGAGAAGCAAAAAATATTGCTTTGGGCACTGCCGGTAAGCTCTCTCTGCTCGAAAAGCTACTGACTCAGCACTACCCTGAGCGCACGATTATCTTCACTAACGACAATGCAACCGTTTACAAAATCTCTCAGGACTTTCTGATTCCTGCTATCACTCATCAAACGCCGGTCAAAGAGCGGCACAACATTCTGCAAAAGTTTCGAGAAGGTGGCTACAGTGCCATTGTGGTCTCTCATGTCCTGAATGAGGGTGTGGACGTACCCGATGCGAGAGTTGCGATTTTACTCTCGGGTACAGGCTCTACCCGAGAGTACATTCAGCGATTGGGCCGGGTATTGCGTAAGGGCAGCGATGGCAAAGTCGCCTTGCTGTATGAGGTTGTGGCCGAACAAACCAGCGAAGAAGGCGTCTCTCGACGGCGGCGGCAACAGCCAAAAGAAGCAGAAAATGTAGGTAATCGGCAGCTTTCTCTAGTGCCTGATGCTTCTAGAAACAAGCAGAAAGATCAGACTTTTAAAAGAACTCCGTATAAAAAGAAGAAATATATTGAAGAGACCTTGCCGATCGCTGCAGAGAAGCCTCTTGACTGGCCTGGTGAATAATTCTGTTGATTGCTACACGAAGCTATTGGCTTTTAGTTCCGTAATCCCTTGAATGACTGCCAATATTCTATTGTTTTTCTCAATTGAGACGGTATTGCGATCGCGATTAAGCGTAATCTGTCCAAGGCTGATGCCCTCTAGGGCAATGCGGTCTGCGCGCAAGTCAAAATCTCGGACAATATCTGTACCTGCACTGCCTGAGAGAACAAAAATATCCCTACCGCTGCCCCCTACAAGAATATCGTTCCCTGCACCGCCAGCTAGACGATCGTTGCCCTTGCCACCAATCAAGATGTCGTCACCCGCACCACCCAATAGCTGATCGTTATCGCTACCACCGTTTAATCTATCGTTGCCAGCATCGCCTAAAAGGATATCGTTTTGCTCGCCACCGATAAGTGTATCGTCGCCCTTCCCACCGGATAGGATGTCGTTGCCGTCGCCGCCAATAAGCCGGTCATTGTCGCGATCGCCTCGCAGCATATCGGCACCACTGCCCCCAATGAGCCGATCGTCACCATCTCCTGCAACTATAGTGTCATTGCCCTCACCACCGAGGAGCCGGTCGTTGCCGTCACCTCCGGTCAAAATGTCGTTGCCTGCTTTCGCCACGATGCGGTCATCGCCCGATTCACCGA
>CALDSK010000096.1 GCA_937911865.1 uncultured Synechococcus sp. | reverse complement strand
ATTTTTTTCTCCTTTTTTTTTATACTTACAATCATCTCCCTCCCCTACATCCCCCCCCTTATATTAATCCGTTTCTTCTTCCTCACACCCCACCCCCCCACCTTTCTAGAGACCTGTACTTTGGAGTGTACTTTAGAGGTCTGTACCCGCTAGTCTGTATCGGTCAACCAGACAAGCTCAATCTAAATTATCTGCTAAATTATCTGAATCCAACGGAAGCCTGCCATACAAATGCCAGCAGCAAGAAGAAAATAGGCAGGATAGGCAAAACGTCAATTAGGGGGCCAAAGGCACGGTAGGCTTCAGGCAACTCTGCTACCAGCAATGCAACGTCCATATATCTGCTATCTCCAGGTGATATGTAATAGGTGTTTGCATTTTATCACGGTGTGTCTATAGCCATCTTGCAAAGACCTCTGTAAAGCGATTTTGCAAAATAGCTTCACGAATGCTGGTCGTAAAACGGATGAGCTCGGTAATGTTGTGAATGGATATCAGCGTATAGGCGAGCATTTCCTTGGCATGGATCAGATGGCACAGATACGCGCGCGTGAAGTTCTGGCAGGTGTAGCAAGGGCAGCTGCTATCGATAGGTGTTAGGTCTCGGCGAAATTTCGCATTTTTTAGATTCCATCTTTCGCCCTGAACCAGCGCTGCTCCGTGGCGGGCTAGCCTGGTTGGGATAACGCAGTCAAACAGGTCAATGCCTGCTGCGATCGCCTGAGCCATTTCCTTATAGGTTCCAACGCCCATTAAGTAGCGAGGCCTATCTTCCGGCAGCAGCGGCGTTGTGGCCTGTACAATTTTCTCGATTAGCTCAGGGGGCTCACCTACACTCACACCGCCAATCGCGTATCCAGGCAGGTCTAGCGATGCAAGCTCCTTGGCTGCGGCTGCCCGCAAATCCAAATAAGTCCCGCCTTGCACAATCCCAAAAAGCGCTTGGTCTTTTCTGTCGTGGGCTTGAATACAGCGCTTTAGCCACCGATATGTGCGCGCGGTGGCATTCTCGACCTCTCCTCTAGAGGCTGGATAGGGCGGACATTCATCAAATGCCATGATCACATCTGCCCCCAGCTGATTCTGAATTTCAATAGATCGCTCAGGTGGCATTTCAATGATGCGGCCATCACGCGGCGATCGAAAGGTGGCCCCTTCGTCTGTGACAGTGCGCATTTGGCTCAGGCTAAATACCTGAAAGCCACCAGAGTCGGTCAGCATTGGGCCTTCCCAGTTCATAAACTGGTGAACGCCCCCCGCCTGCGCCACTAAGTCTTCTCCCGGCTGCAGGTGTAGATGGTAAGTGTTGGCCAACACCATCTCTGCATTGCAATCTTTAAGCTGCGCAGGTGTAACCGTCTTTACATTCGCCAGGGTGCCGACTGGCATAAATCTGGGCGTGTGCACCGGTCCATGTGGCGTGTGAAAAGTACCTGCGCGCGCTTTGGTACAGCTGCAATTAGCCTGGATTTGATACGAGAAAGCAGTCAAGAGCGGTCGTCTCTGCAAGTTGTTTCTGTAAGTTGTCTCTGCAAGTTGTCTCTGCAAAGAGATTGCTGCAAAGAGATCGCTGCTGAAAAAAGAGCAGTGCTGCCGATTATCCGACAGATGCTCGCAAACGACAACTGTTTCTAAACAGCTGCGTCTATACAACTACTGCACCTATAAAACTGCACCTATCTCAGATTTCGCCTGGCAGATTGTGCTTATAAATTGCGCTCATCGTCTATGGACGCATCCCAGCTAGCAGAGAGTGCATCTGTAACGATTGCCTCAAGGGCTGCCGCATCAATATCGCGGGTTGCATATTGGTCAATGTCTTTGGCAATTGGCGTCAAACATAAGCAGCGGTTATCTTGCACTAGGGCAAATGTCGTATCAGTGTAAGGGCCTTGAGTGCGGCTGCCGTCGGCGCATTGGCCCTTAGTCGAACTCAGCATCTCTATGTAGTCAAAGCTGTAAACGTTGAGATAAAGGCTATGGTTAGCTACCAGGGTCGCCTGGTTGGGGTCTGCAAACGCTTCCATTACTCGACCTTCACCAGTACTGGTGATTTCGTCGTCTTGCCGGTGTATGTAGCGAACGTGACTTAACCCTTTTAGCAAGCGAAGCATGTCAGTTTTGTTAACAACGATGCCATTGTCAACAATACAAGGCGCAGGCAAATGACTAGAAGAATTGTGGTTCATTGGAAAGGCTTCAATAAGGCCAGTAAACGGTTTGACTGAACAGACACGATGAACAAAGTTTGACTGAGCAGACCGATGATATTACGGAGTAGTCATTGGGTCGCTCTTGTGAAGAGCGCCTCAAAGGTCCGAAAATATACCATCACGATAAACGAATTTCTGAAGTTTGCCATACCAGATTTGTAAGATCTTAAGATATTTCATTTGGAGTGTCGCATCTTCATAATCTAATTACGCTTATCGCTGAGTTTTTCGGCTAGCTGATTGAAGGCGCTAGACGCTGAAAGTCAAGGGTTGTATGACGTCTGGCTACTCTTCATCTGATGTCTTTGCTGAGAGGTTGGCGAAGAGAAGTCATAATAACTTTTTTATGGAAGGGATGGAATGAGCGCCATCAGTGGCTGGCTATTGCGCACTTTGTCTGGATGGCATGCGGCGTTGATGTTTTATACCTGTTTGCCCGTGCCGTCTCATTGGCCGCTGGAGTTTCGATGGATTGCCTACTGGGTGCCCTGGGTCGGCTGCCTGGTGGGTGGACTATTAGCGATCGCAGATGGCCTCCTTACTGTATTTCAGGTCCCTGTTGGTGTGGCGAGTGCGCTGGTCATTGCGTTAGGCATTGGCTTGACAGGTGGCCTTCACTTAGATGGCGTGATGGATGCTGCTGACGGTTTGGCCGTGCCCGATCCCAATAGGCGGCTGATGGTCATGCGCGACAGCCATACGGGGGCCTTTGGCGGTATGGCTGTAGTCGTAGTCCTCCTGCTAAAAGTATTGGCGCTGGCGGCGATCGCAAAGTACCGCTGGTTTGTTTTGATTGCCGTAGCGATGTGGGGCCGCTGGGCTCAGCAGTGGGCGATCGCCTGCTATCCATACCTGAGAAAAGATGGCAAAGGTGCTTTTCATAAAGCTGCGCTGCCAAAGCCTGTGTATGCTTTGCCGAGCTTGCTTGGCCTAGTAGGTCTAAGCGGACTGCTGTGGGTTAGCGGATCTGTTCCAGCTGAGGTTGTCATTCGTTCTACGGTGGGTGGCATTGTCTTTACCCTGGCAACCAACGCTTACTTTTATCGACATCTTCGTGGTCATACCGGTGATACCTATGGCGCGGTCGTAGAGTGGACTGAAGCGCTATTGCTGTGTAGCTTAAGCGTGTTGTAAGACAGCTCTCTTGTGTCATTTTTAACGGGCTCGTACGATTAAGGCATAGGCGTGAGAACATTTGGGTATGTATGGGTCAGAGGGATGATTGCAGAGAGGATTCATTAGGCTGCTCTTTTCTGAATGTTCTTCTCTGGATTTTCCTCTCTGGATTTTTTCTCTGATTGTCCTCTAGATGGCTTAATATTTTTGGACAGTCTTCTAATGTTTGTAGTGGCAGTATGAGTGATTCTTCTCAGGTTAAGCAGGTATCGGGCGCTGGTTTGCCTTTAGTGGGCAATGATATAGATACCGATCGAATTATTCCAGCTCGATTTTTGCGCTCAATCACGTTTGATGGTTTGGGCGAGCAGGTGTTCATTGACGATCGTCAGCAGCTGCCTGAACATCCATTCAATCAGCCGCAGTATCAGTCAGCTGAAGTTTTAGTTGTGAACCGTAATTTTGGCTGCGGCTCTTCACGAGAACACGCACCTCAGGCAATTGCTCGCTGGGGTCTCAAAGCACTGGTAGGTGAAAGCTTTGCCGAAATCTTTTTTGGGAACTGTGTGGCGATGGGTGTGCCCTGCGTGACCGCGCCCTCCGATCAGGTAAGTATGCTACAAGCGGCGATCGCAGACAATCCAAAACTGAATGTCTCTTTAGATTTAGAGGCGATGACTGTGCAAGCGGGAGATCTCTCTTTTGCCGTGCAAATGGGCGACGGCCCGCGCCAGATGTTTTTAAAGGGCACGTGGGATGCATGCGGTCAGCTGGTTGCGCGCGCTGATGCGATCGCTAAAACCGCAGAAGAATTGCCCTATGTCAACTGGGCGGCATGAGTAGGCGGCATGAGCCGGCGGCATGGGCCTCTACGGCATGAGCCGGATGGCTTTCCCTAGACGGCTTTCCCTAGACGGTTTTCCACTGACTGTAGGGTTTGCTAACCAAACTTGCGTTGTAGTACTTCGGATTGCCAGAGACTTCTTCCCCAACCCAATCGGGAAGCTCAATGCTCTGTTCTTCGTCGCTAAGCTCTACTTCTGCCACAATGAGCCCAGCGTTTTCCCCTTCAAATTCATCAATTTCCCAAACAACTGGCCCTATAGGAAGCCGATACCGGACTTTTTTAATCAGCGGGCGATCGCACAGCGTCTCTAGCATCTCTTTCGCATCACTCACCGGAATCGAATATTCAAACTCAGCCCTGCTAAGTCCTTTAGCAGGGCCTTTAATCGTCAGATACGCCTGCTCTCCGGCAATGCGAACGCGTACGCTTTGGCCGGGCGCGGTCGTCGCAATATATCCCTGAGCGTAAGGGGTGCCGGTGGCGGTGGCCCTCCAGCCATCAGCGGTTACCAAAAATTTGCGTTCTATTTCTTGAGGCATATTGTTTTAATCGAAGATAAAGCAACTCGAAAGCGAGCGCGAGAGGCCAGTAGGAATTGGGCCAGTTGAGACTGGAGGCTATTTGAGGACTGGAGGCTAATTCAGATAGAGAAACACTTCGATTTCGTTAGGCGTAGGCAGTGCTGCGATCGCCCCGGGACGAGTGGTCGTCAGTGCGCCCATTGCGCTGGCATAGAGAACAACTTGACGGGCCATGTCTTCGTCATAGAGGCAGCTTGTACCTTTGTTCAGCAGTTGATGAACAAAGCCTGCGGTAAACGCATCGCCTGCCCCGGTCGCTTCTTCAACATCAACATCAAACCCTGGAACATTACCTGCAATCCGCTCAAAGCAGTATTGACAGCCCTGTTCTCCCACCGTGACCAAAACCCCTTTGAGATGAGGTAACTGGCGAGCAATGGCTTGGGCTGAAACCGTGCCAAATAGCCAATCAGCTTCTGATGCAGAGACTTTTAGAAAATGTACCTGCTTTAGTAAGTCGTAGATATGTCCTAGGGCTTCTGTCGGCTTGGGCCAGAACATCGGCCGCCAGTTGAGGTCAACAATAATAGGCATACGGTTGTTATGCGCCAGGATAATCGCCTGCTCGACAGCTTCACGCGTATCAACGTAGGCCAGTGAAAGCGTGCCAATCACCAGCGAGCTAGCGCTGGTAAAAAGGTCGGCATCTAAGCTTCCTGCAAACAGGTGCGCGTCAGCAAAGACGGTTGGATCATTTTCGCTAAAGCCTGCAAAGGTGTAATGACCTGGCAAATCGCTCGTCATGTACACTCGGCGAGTAGGTGCCTTTTGCCGTCTCTGCACCCCCCGGTGCCCTACATTCATATCCTCTAGGAGCTGAAGCAGCGCATCGCCCCAGCGATCCGTACCTATTGCGCCGATGAATTCGACCGCGTTGCCTAACTTTGCAAGTGCGCAAGCTACATTCGCGGGCGCGCCACTGGGTAGCGGTGTCCATTTTTTAACATCGCTGCGTGCTAGGCCCTGCTGCTCTGCAAAGCAGTCAATTAAGATTTCTCCTAGACAAATAGCGTGACTCACAAGGTTCTTATCTGCTAACGAGCTATTTTAATCTGCGCAGCACGTATTCAGAAATATCTTCAAGGGCTTGGCGAGAAGGCGAAGATGGCAATGAGCTGAGTCGCTGCACTGCGTAGTTTGCATGGTGAGTCGCCAAGTCTCTAGCTCGGCTAATGCCATTGCTGTTGTGCACCAGCTCAATTGCCTGCTCGAAGTCTTCCGGCTCAGAAAACTCGCGCTCGATTAAAGTCTTCAGATAGGGTACTTCTTCTATGGCATAGAGTACGGGGGCGGTCAGATTGCCACTGCGCAAGTCAGAGCCAGCGGGCTTGCCCAGTACCTCCGTTGAGCCAGTGAAGTCTAAGATATCATCTACAACCTGGTAGGCTAGGCCCAGACTGCGGCCAAATTGATAGAAATCCTCAGACAAACTTTCTGATGCATTGCTCAAGACGCCAACTGCTTTTGCACTGTTAGCAATCAAAGTCGCCGTTTTGTAATAGCTTTTATCCAAATAGTCTTCAATCGACAGCGTAGTATCGAAGTATTTAAGACCCTGCCGGATTTCACCTTCGGCCAGATCCATAATGACCCGACTGAGCAGCTTGACGACCTCTAGATTGTCGAGGTTGGCCAGGTACCAAGAAGACTGAGCAAACAGAAAATCACCCGCCAGGATAGCCACTCGGTTGCCAAACTGGCTATGCACCGTAGAGACCCCTCGCCTAGTGGCTGATTCATCGACGACATCGTCGTGAACCAGGCTAGCGGTGTGGATCATCTCTGTGATTTCTGCAAGCCGCCGATGACGGCTCGTAATATCTTCTCCAGGATGAATAGCCCTAGCTAAAAGCAGTACGATAGCTGGCCTGATACGCTTACCACCCGCACCAAAAAGGTGCTCGGCAGCGGCATATAGAATCTTATGACGAGCGCCAACAAGATTTTTAAGGTTGTCTGTAAGGAGCTCAAGATCGGCTTCTACAGGTGCAAAAAGAGAGGTGACTGAGGTCATGGAAAACGCGACTCAGGCGGATTAGGTTACGAAACTTTAAGTAGTCTTTCTTTATTCTAAGCTATTGCGCTGGGAAAGGGGCTACTCCTCAAAAGGAAAGCCGCTCAACCCGCTTTGTACCGGCAAAAAGCAGTCGCTAACCGCGCTTGGTGTCTATCGTTCAGCGCCTGAGAAAAAAGTGAAAAAATTAGCGCTGAAACTGGTCCGATAACAAATTCTTATGTTAAACTTGGACTATTAGAAGACTTTTCATCAAAAGCCTGATGACACTCGTTGGTCGTCTCGGTTAACCGAGCTATCTGGTGCAAGCGTTTGAAGTGAGCACAGAGAGTTTCAATCGAGACAGGTTTTTTACATATAGCAATCCTTTTCGAAGTGATTTCGCTGATTCGCGTAGCTCACTTTCTAAAAGACGGGTTTGTGAGGGCCTTTCTTTTTGAACGTGGTGTTTTCAACGCCAGCTGTGAGGTGCGCGCTACCCTACTCGCTTATGCAGGTGACCCTATTCGCTTGTGCAGGTGAGTGATTCCTTGTGCTCTGTTCCATTTGCTTTGTGGAGATTGCGCGCAAACGGTGCTGGCTATTTTTATGCTGTGGCACTGTTTGCAGCGCTGCGGAGATTTTCTGTTAATCCGCTAGCTACCTAATTCGTCATCTTCTGCTTTTGGCGCTTGTCTCCTAAGACCCTAACTTTCCTTGGGCATCGTCGTTGTGCTTGCCATGCTGCACTTTTCTAGCGCTAACCCATTTGCGATTGTTTTACCTGCTCTAGGTTATTTGTTGTCTGTTTATTTTGTATTGATGTGGATGAGTGCTGGTGCTTCTGATACATAGCTTTTAAGCTGTGCGAAGATATTCTCAGGTTCTCTCCTCTTATCGCAGTTCGCACTTAGCTTATGCCACTACGAATGGCTACAGTCCCTGTGCTATAAAGTTGAGCTTCTGTAAAGCTAAGTGCCTATGAAGCTGCTGTAAGCTCTACCCTCTCGCAGAGTATGCACTCAGCAGTTTTCTATATTTGGTCTGTATAGACCTGTAATCAAAACTGAAGTCCGCTACCTTTTCCTTCTCAAAGAAGCATGCTGGTAGCGGACTTTTTATATGTCTGTTTTAACTTTATAACTGCGTTCTAACCGCCTATTTCAACTACTTACAACTACCTGTAAGTGTTTCTGTTTCGTGCGGTTTGACAAGGTTATCTTTCGGCAGTTCTTGCAGAGGCCGTATGGATCATTTCTAGTGTTCTAACAGAAACGTGACGAACCTGTGGTTTATAGCCGAGCCACTGCTGGGAAACGCTGGCAAACTGCTCTGGATTCCCACTAACATAAAACTCAGTTGAGCTTGTACCTGCACTAGCGGGTTTTCTGAGTCTCAAAATTTTGAGCTCTTGCGCTGCTGCGACCGTAAGGTGCTCAGCTGGGTCAACCAAATTAATATCGCAAGGCAATATTTGCTTAAAGACGGGGGCTAAATGTGGATAATGCGTACAGCCGTACACTAAGGTATCGATGCCTGCTTCAATCAGGGGGTCAAGATAGCGCTTGGCAACAGCGAGGGTGTATGGATCGTGAACGCGATCGCTCTCGATTAGCGGTACAAAATCCTGACAGCCGATCTGCCAAACCTTTGCCGTTGCTTCAATCTCTAAGACAGCCTGCTTGTAAGCATTGCTTTTAGCGGTTGCTTCTGTCGAAATGACACCAATATTTTTGCCACTTTTCACGGCCGCTCTAGCACCTGGCAAAATAATGCCTAAAATTGGAATTGGAAATTCTGAGCGAACCTCTTCTAAAACCAGAGCCGAGCTCGTATTGCAGGCCATGATGATCATCTTTACGTCTAGATCAATCATCCAAGCAATAATTTCTCGAACGAATCGCAGTATCTCACTTTTGGAGCGATTTCCATACGGTACTCGCGCGGTATCGCCGAAGTAAACAATAGATTCATTGGGCAGCTGAGCATGCATTTCTCGTAGAACTGTAAGCCCGCCCACTCCACTGTCAAAAACCCCAATCTTGAAGTGGGAGCGCAGCTGGCTAGAGAGGGCTGGGATGCTCATAGGTAAGAATACTTAATTTATTAAGTGAATAAATGGTGTCTAGAGTTTAGTAGGATTTGGAAACTTTACCAGCTTTATTTTCTACTTTCAGGAGATGAAATCTGTAGACTTCATATACTTTTGCGTTTGCAGTCTATGCAGTTTAGCTGGATGTTTTATAGGTACAAAGTAACCTGATAGTCTCCTTCGCTTATCTTCCAAAAGCACTATAGTCAGAGCCTTTTGTATTACCCAAAGCTGAATCTTTCTACTGGTTAAAGTTGATAGTCTCGACTACTTTTGCTACAGCCCCTTCCGGGCTTTTACGGATAGAAAATGATTCCATAACCTATTCCTTTTCTCCTGTATGAAGCTATACGAATAGGTTATGCATCAATTGTTGGAATGCCCCTTACCTGTTGAAGGGGCATTCCTTGCGTAGAGTTAGGTGAGCACGGCGTAGGAAAAACGCCACATTCAAGGTCTCTTGTGATCGAGAGACTGATTAGGCTCATCCATAGGTTGCTGATGACCTTTTTCTGATGACCTTTGGTGCATGACCTTTCGCCCGGAGCTCTTCTGCTTAGGACTCTTCTACAGAGCCAAGCTTTAAGTCTCTAAAAGATAGCCCTTGAACCTGAAAGCTAGCCTCGAACCTGAAAGCTGGCTCTATTTAGGATTCGCTCGGTTCTGGCACCGCCGCTGCTATGGCCCCGTCGGTGGCTGTATCAACGCTGGCTGCTTCGAGCGTTCCCCCAGCCCCGTCATCGTCATCAAAAACCAGTCGCAAAAGCGGTGGCGCAATAAAGGTGGTTACAATCACCATGACAATAATGGCCGCATCTAGAGATTCTGATAGTACCCCGCTGGCCGCACCAACCCCAGCAAATACTAGGCCGACTTCTCCACGGGGAATCATTCCAAAGCCAACGGCCAGTCGATTGATGCCAGGCTGGCCAAAGACTGCATAGCCGGTGATAGTTTTGCCCAGGATTGCGATGACTACCAGAAAAGACGCAATAATCAGGCCTTCTCTATTTGCTGGCACTAAGGGGTTTAGAACGCTGATGTCTGTTCGTGCGCCTACTGTGACAAAAAAGACAGGCACCAGCATGTCAGCGATGGGTGTAATCTGTTCCTCTAGTTCTTTGCGCTTAGAGGTCTCTGCCAAAATTAGACCCGCCGCGAAAGCCCCTAGGATGGTCTCTAGCTGAATGGCTGCGGCAATATAAGAGAGGATAAAAGCGAAAATGAGTGAGCTGATGATCAGCTGCCCACGTGTTTGTAGCTGATCAACTAGCGAGACAAACAGTGGACTGAGCAGGCGGCCAAGAAAGATAGAGCCAATTAGAAAAACCGCCGCGCCGACTACCAGGTAAATAACGTTGGTGATTTCGATTTCGCCAGTCTTGGCTAGGCTTGCAACGACTGCTAGTACGATAATGCCAAGAACGTCATCTAAAACCGCTGCGCCAATAATGATTTGCCCTTCGGTCGAGCTGAGCTGCTGCATTTCGGCCAGTACTTTGGCCGTAATCCCAATGCTGGTGGCTGTGAGCGCTGCGCCAGCAAATACCGCAGGAATAGTACCTACGTCAAAGAACAGCACCAAACCTGCGGTGCCCGCCACAAAGGGCACAACCACGCCGATAATAGCGACCACTGCGGCCTGTGGTCCCACGCGAATCAGTTCCTTCAGGTCTGACTCTAAGCCAATTTCGAATAGGAGAATAATGACGCCTAGCTCGGCTAAGACCGATAGTGCCTCGCTTTCTCCGCTAAACACTAGCCTCAAGCTTTCAGGATCGAGATGAGCGGTCATTTGGATAACACTCATCAGCGCCGAGTTGGGAATAACGTCGCCTTCTGGAAAAACAATCAGGTTGAGTGCGGAGACGCCTACTACTACGCCACCAATCAGTTCGCCGAGTACAGACGGTAGGTTGAGCCGAGCGCAGAGTTCTCCACCTAATTTAGCTGCTAGAAATACTGTGATTAGACTGAGCAAAACGCTCGCTAGAACAAAAGAGCCGATTTCAGCTTCATCTACTTCGGCGAGTAGCGGTAGCCCTCCAGACCAGGGATTATCCCAGAAACTGGGATGCCAGAAGAGTTGGGCGAGCGTTGTCTGAAAAAACAGGCCATCTATCATGCCAAACATGCCGGTTGTATTTGCTGTTGTCTAATTTACATGAGTAGCTGGCTTCTGTAGTGTTCATTTGGTCATAAGCCTTGCCGTTAAACTGCCTTATGATAGATAGCTAGTCAAAGATTGATAGCCTATCCAAAGACTCCTATCCAAAGACTCCTATCCAAAGACTCTGTGCTGCAAAGACGGCATCTGTCTGCGAACTTGCTCTAGTCTAGAGGGATGAATTTCGGCGATTGCCATGCCAACATTGTCGCCCGCGTCTGCTAGGGTAATGCCCCAGGGGTCGATGATCATGGCATGTCCGTGCGACTGGCGACGAGCGTTGTGGAAGCCTGTTTGGGCCGGTGCGATCATGTAGCAGGTGTTCTCGATGGCCCTGGCCTGTAGTAAAACTTGCCAGTGATCTTTACCCGTAAAGGCTGTGAACGAGGCGGGCACAATCAGGACTTCTGCCCCTTCTTTAGATAGCTGGCGATACACTTCTGGAAACCGCACGTCGTAGCAGACAGAGATGCCAATCTGGCCCAATCTTTCCGAGCGATGAAGCTGAGGCAGGCTGCTGCCGGAAGTAACCGTCGCTGATTCGTGGTAGGTGTTGCCATCGGGTAAGTTGACATCAAATAAATGAACCTTCTCGTAGCGTAGAAGTTCTTCTCCGTTGGCGTTGACCAAGATGGCTGTATTGTAGGTGCGGCCGTCGGGTGAAGGCACAGGATAGCCGCCCCCTAAAATCATGACTCGATAGCGCTGTGCCATGGTTTTGATGAATTTCTCGCTGGCCGTACAGATTTCTTGGGCCTGCTTGAACTTGGCGGTTTCGTCCCCTAAGAACGAGAAATTTTCAGGCAGCGTGATGAGTTCTGCTCCGCGTCTGGTAGCCAGATCGATCAGCTCTTCTGCTTGCGCTAAATTCTGGCCAAGGTCGGGCACGCTGGTCATCTGTAGCGCAGCCGCCAAATAGGGCTTCATAGGTTTCCGTAGCCGACAGAACAGCTTTTAATTGTACGGGTTGTAGGTAAAGGAGGAAAGGGTTCAGATACGTCTGAAAGTGCTTGACAACGAGAGTATTCTTCGCGATGATTACTTTCTGTGTAAATGCTCGGATTAGGTACAAAGTCTACGATTGTGTTCTACGCGGTTGTGGTCTACCTGCTACGGCAACTCGATGAGAAATAAATAGCTATGGCCTACGCAATCATTGCTGCAGGGGGCACTCAACTTAGGGTTGAGCCCGGTCGGTTTTACGATATTAACCGCCTGCCGGTAGAGGCCGACGAAAAGATCACCATTGACGATGTGCTCATGGTCGAAAATGGTGACGATGTTACTATCGGTCAACCTTTGGTGTCTGGCGCTACGGTCAGTGGTACGGTCGTGAGCCATCTGCGCGGCAAGAAAGTGATCGTTTACAAAATGCAGCCTAAGAAAAAGACTCGTAAGAAGCGTGGTCACCGCCAAGAATTGACTCGGGTCATGATCGACTCCATTACTGTGGATGGCAAGACGATCACTGCAGAAGACAGCTAGACTAGCTGCAAGGGAAGCTTAGGAAGAACTCAGAATACCTGTAGCTCAGAATATCTGGTCTCAGAAGGCTGTTGAGATGGCAGCGTCTGTGAGTTTTGGTCAGGTGGGTTTTGGTCAATATAACTAATCAGGAGATTTTTATTCGCTATGGCACATAAGAAGGGGACAGGAAGTACTAGAAACGGTCGCGATTCGAATGCTCAGCGACTAGGCGTGAAGAAGTATGGTGGCGAAGCTGTGCTAGCTGGCAACATCTTGATTCGTCAGCGTGGTACTAAGTATCACGTGGGTGAAAATGTAGGCCGTGGTGGCGATGACACACTGTTTGCGCTGATTGACGGTGTGGTTAAGTTTGAGCGTTAGGGCAAAAGCCGTAAAAAGGTAAGTGTTTATCCCGCTACTGTCTAGCTTTTAGGCAGTTCTGAACTGAAATCTAAAAAACCGTGCTGTTCTTTGGAAAAAACAGCACGGTTTTTTTGTGTGCTCATGAAGTGTTGAGGGTGTTCGTTGGCCTGTTGTGAATACTGCCTTTGATGTTTTAAGCGGTGAATACGCTTGGCTAATGCTGCTTGAGCCTGCGTGGAATTGCTGATACTGAGTCTGCCACTGACATATATCTTTGAGAGGAGAGAAATCGGAGCAAGCGGGTACGGTGCCCTTTTCTGTTTTAGCTGTTGCTATTATTCCGGCGATCGCCACCTTTGTGACCGGGGGCATCGCCGTATATGCCTGGCAATACCGTGAGGTCGTTGGGGCGCGAGCGTTTGCGCTCTGCGCTGCGAGCACCTGCATTTGGTGTTTCTTTTCAGTGTTTGAGTTCCTTTCGACGGATGAAGCTACTCGGATTGCTTTTGGCAAGGCTCAGTACTGCGGTATTGCGTTCTTTCCGGTGTTTTGGTTTGTTTTTACCCTGCGCTATGCGCAGTGCGATGGCTGGCTCAATCGAAGGCTGATTACCGGGTTGAGTGTGATTCCGGTCGCTAGCTTGATTTTGGCCTGGAGCGATCGCTGGCACGGGTGGATTTGGTCTTCTGCAACGCTAGATTTTCGACCCTACCCCGCTTTGAGTATTGTGCACGGCTGGTGGTTTATCTATGTGCTGACGCCGCAGTGCTACGTGCTTTTACTCTCAGGGTTTGGTGTACTGCTGGGCGCTCTTTTTTCAGGCTCCCGGCTCTACCGGCGGCAGATAGTCATTTTGCTGCTAGCGGCGCTGTTTACCTTTATCTGTAACGTGCTGTACGTCATCTCGGGCGTAACGCTATATGGTTTGGATCTGACGCCAGTTGGCTTTGCGATCGCAGGCATCATCATTCAGCTCGGGCTATTTCGTACTCAGTTCTTAGAAATAGCGCCTATCTCTTACAAAACCGTTTTTTTGAACACTGCCGACGCTGTAATCCTGTTAGATGCCCAGCGTCGTATTGTCGATCTCAATCCGAGCGCTCAAGCTGAACGAGACTCCGCTAGCGCTGGTCTGAGTGCCATTGGGTATTCTTTCGAGCAAATTTTTCCGAGTTACAGTGAGCTGGCCTATCATCCGATTTTTTGGGAGCCTGGCCATAGCGAACTGACGAAAATTGTTCAGCTGCGATCGCCTGTTCCGCGATTGAGCCGCTCTCAAGTAGTTTCTCAAACGGTTTCTCAGGCGGTTGCTCAGACAGTTTCTCGGGAAGTTAAAGTGCGATCGCTCCAGAGTTCTCTCCACAGACAACTCGGCTGGGCCATTATCATCCGTGACGTGACGCTAGAAAATCAGCAGCTAGAGCAATTAGAGCAGCTGGCCTATGTTGATAGCCTAACCGGCCTTTGCAACCGTAGACAGTTAGAGGAAAAGGCTAAGGAAGTTTTCCGTGAGCGACTGGTCTGGGATAGACAGGCACAAATCAAGCTACCTCAGCCAGCCCCCGTTCGTAGGGTTGGTCGCAGGTCCTCCGGTCATTTGGTTTCTTCAGCGGCCTTACTATATATCGATCTCAATCACTTCAAGCCCATCAACGATGACTATGGCCATGAGGTCGGTGACGTCGTTCTTAAGTACTTTGCTCACTGTTTAAAGCGTAGTGTTCGCAAGGATAATATGGTCGTACGCTTGGGCGGTGATGAGTTTGCGGCGCTGCTGTATCAGGCGGATCGGCAAGCTGCGGTAGAAGTTCGCGATCGCCTCCACAAGCTGCTAAAGAATGCGGTCCAGCTAGCAGGCCACCACTTTACCCTCAGCGCCAGTATCGGAATTGCCTACTATCCGCACGACGGTCATTCGCTAGAGGCGCTGCTGCGCTGTGCCGATCGAAAAATGTATCAGGAAAAGCAGCTGCTCAGAGGTATATAGCTCTAGTGCTGATGTGTTTGAGTGCTGATATGTTTGAGTGCTGATATGTTTGGGGCTTTTACTGTAGTGATGAGTCGGCAGTGATGAGTCGGCGTGCTACCCGCGTCTAAACTCCAAGTCTTTTGGATGATATTACAGTGGTATTACGGAGAGCGTTTCACGACGTGAGAGACTGATCACGTTAAGTGTGGCACCTGTATTTTCAATGCAAATTACGCAGACCAAAATTCCTGAGGTCTTAGTCCTCGAACCACGTGTCTTTCAAGATGGGCGCGGTTTTTTCCTCGAAAGCTTTAATCAAAACGCTTTTGACCAAGCGGTCGGCTTCCAACCATCGGGCGAACCTTACTCATTTGTACAAGACAACCATTCTTCTTCTGCTGCCAATATTCTGCGCGGGCTGCACTATCAAATCGAAAATACCCAGGGCAAGCTGGTGCGAGCAGTGGTAGGCAGCATCTATGACGTTGCTGTTGATATTCGCCAGGGCTCGCCTACGTTTGGAAAATCAGTCGGTAAAATTTTGAGCGCAGAAAATAAAAAGCAGCTCTGGATTCCCCCAGGGTTTGCCCACGGGTTTTATGTGCTCTCTGAAGTAGCTGACGTATTGTACAAAGCGACTGATTTTTATAGCCCAACGCATGAGCGCAGTATTGTCTGGAACGATCCAGATTTAAGAATCGGCTGGCCAACAGCCGGGCAAGCGCCGATTTTATCGGGCAAAGATGCTGAGGGTGACTTGCTAGCATCGGCTGATTTATTTGACTACGCGGCTTTTTCCGGGGCGTCTTCCTCAGAAGCGTCTCCCCTAGAAGCGCCTTTTTCAAAGGGGGATGCTTAAGTGAGCATTTTGCTAGTGGGCGCGCTCGGGCAGGTCGGGCAGGAGCTAAAACAGACGCTGCCCCAGGTGGAGCCAACGTTTGGCCGGTTAGTCCCGGTTGGCCGTTCGCAGCTAGACCTGACTGATTTAGATGCGATCGCCTCCACTGTTCAATCCATAGCGCCTCAGCTAATCGTGAATGCTGCGGCCTACACGGCTGTCGATAAAGCGGAGAGCGAACCGGATTTGGCCTACCGAATTAATGCTGAAGCACCGGGTGCTTTGGCGAAAGCCGCTGCCGCCTGTGATGCAGGGCTCGTTCACATTTCTACGGACTATGTGTTTTCGGGGCAAACCCCCTCTCCGCGGCGTGAAAGCGATCCAACCGCGCCCTTGAGTGTATATGGCAAAACTAAGCTCGCCGGGGAAGAGGCCATCCGTCAGGTGCTAGAGCGGCACATCATTTTGCGCACAGCCTGGGTATACGGCACCTATGGTAGGGGCAATTTTGTCAAAACAATGCTGCGATTGGCAAAAGAGCGCTCAGTGCTCAATGTTGTTTGCGATCAAATCGGGTCGCCTACCTGGGCCAAAGATATTGCAGAGGCCATTACTCAGCTGAGTGAACACATCGATCGGTACCCAGGTACCTATCACTTCACTAACAGTGAGACGGCGAGCTGGCACGAATTTGCAACCGCCATTTTTGAAGAAGCGAGAGCGCAGGGACTGTCTCTCGCCATCGAAACCGTTAACCCGATTCCCACATCAGACTATCCAACGCCTGCCCAGCGGCCACCTTACTCCGTTTTGGATTGTCAAAAAATTACCGGTGTATTGAAGCATGCTGCCCCTCAGTGGAGAGTTAGCTTACAGCAGATGCTGAAACAGTACGTGAAAGAAAGTATGTCGCAGACTACGTAAGAGATATTTGACCTAGCTAGTGCTGGTCGCCAACGATGGTCTAGATGGCGAATATCTGATTTGATAGGTGAGCGCGTCTGCTGCGCAGCTGGGCGAGATCAAATGCTTGTGCGAGCTAACTGATTTTGACCCTATTTGTTCAAGAGAATTGTATGAAAGCATTGATTTTATCGGGGGGTAAAGGTACCCGTCTGAGGCCTCTAACCTATACAGGTGCAAAGCAGCTGGTGCCAGTCGCTAACAAACCTATTCTCTGGTATGGCATTGAAAGCCTAGTGGCAGCTGGTATTACCGATATTGGGATTATTGTTAGTCCAGAAACTGGGCCCGAGATTGAGGAGAAAACGGGCAAGGGTGAACAATTTGGGGCCAAGATTACCTACATTCATCAAGAGAGCCCTGACGGCCTAGCCCATGCGGTAAAAATCGCTCAGCCGTTTTTAGGCGATTCGCCCTTTGTTATGTACCTGGGCGATAACCTGATTCAAGATCAGCTACGAGAGTTTGTCGCCGCCTTTAAAGCGTCCCCTTCAGGTGCGATCATCATGCTGAAACAGGTGTTGAATCCAACTGCTTTTGGTGTGGCTCAAATCAACGCTGATGGCAGCGTGATGAAGTTGGTAGAAAAGCCTAAAGAGCCGCCGTCTAATCTGGCCTTAGTCGGTGTGTATTTGTTTTCGTCAGACATTCATGAGGCGATCGCACAAATCAAACCATCTGCTAGAGGCGAGCTTGAAAAGTATTTGTCCGATGCTTATGATGTGGCCAATAAAATGCCAGTAGATGCAAATGAACTCTCTTGCTGGTGGCTCTATTCCGTTAAATAAGACGATCTGCTAGAGGCCTATCGCTTCTTTTTGGATGAATATGTCAAAGATCCTCAGATCACAGGCGAGGGTGACGAATCGAGTACTGTTAGCGGGCGGGTCGTGATCGGCAGCGGGTCGAAATTAAAGAACTGCACGGTTCGTGGTCCGGTTGTCATTGGCGACTACTGCAATCTAGAAAACTGCTTCGTGGGCTCATACACCAGTATTGCTGACGAAGCTCAGCTGCTGGACGTCGAGATAGACCACAGCGTCGTCCTCAAAGGGGCCAAGATCTTTGGCATTCAGCGCAGAATAGTTGATAGCTTAATCGGTGAACGCGCCACGCTAACGGTTACAGAGCATCGGCCCAAAGCCCTCAGGTTTATGGTTGGCGATGATTCTACGGTAGAGCTAACCACCTAGGGTGATGGCTTCTTTCACGTCTCCAATTACCTGGACAAGAACTCATCTAGCCGCAGACCTGGCGATCTGATACGGGTCAACAGCTATGCGGCTGAGTATCTAAATAATCGAGTGACTCACTAAATAATCGAATAACTTACTGATTGAATGACTATGTCAAAGCGTATCTTGATCACGGGCGGTGCCGGATTTATCGGTTCAAACTTTGTGCACCACTGGTGTGAAAATCATGAAGGACGAGTCGTGGTACTCGATATTTTGGGCTATGCCGGTAACGAAGCCAACGTATCTGATTTAGCCAGTCAAGACCGATTTCGTCTGGTGAAAGGCGATATCTGCGATGCTCCTCTGGTGGCTAAGCTTCTCGAAGCGGAAAAGATAGATACCGTTGTTCACTTTGCCGCCGAATCTCATGTGGACCGCTCCATTTTGGGACCAGCTGCCTTTGTTCAAACTAACGTGGTAGGTACCTTTACGCTGCTAGAAGCGTTTCGCAACCGCTGGAACAGTGAAGGTCAGCCCAGCGACTATCGATTTTTGCATGTTTCGACCGACGAAGTGTACGGCAGTTTAGAAGCTGACGATCCGCCGTTCACTGAAACAACTCCTTACGCGCCCAACAGCCCTTATTCTGCCTCTAAAGCCGGAAGCGACCACTTAGCCCGGGCCTATTTCCACACCTATGGAATGCCAACGCTCATTACCAACTGTTCTAATAACTATGGGCCCTATCAGTTTCCTGAAAAACTTATCCCACTCATGTGTTTAAACATTTTGCTTGGGAAATCTTTGCCGGTGTACGGCGATGGTCAAAATGTTCGCGATTGGCTTCATGTTAGCGACCACTGTGCTGCTATTGACGTAGTGCTGCATCAGGCTAACCCTGGCGATGTGTACAACATTGGTGGCAATAACCAGGTCAAAAATCTGGATATTGTTCATAGCCTCTGTGATCTGATGAGTGAGCTAGCTAGCGACCTACCCAAGTCGCCTCGTGATCTCATTACTTTTGTAACGGACCGTCCGGGGCACGATCGTCGATACGCTATGGATATCTCAAATATCCAAAAGGAGCTGGGCTGGTCGCCTGCCTATAACTTTGAGAAAGGATTGCGCCAGACGGTTGAGTGGTACTTGAACAATCGCGAGTGGTGGCAAGCGCTGCTTTCTGAAGAATATAAGGGCTATTACGATAATCTGTACGGCAATCGGCCGTGAAGTTTGCCTGGTTCCAGCTGTTAGATCGCTCTGTCAGTGAGGTTTTAGACGAGGCTTTGGCCATCTTGCCTCAGAGCTCCGAAATCTGGGCCGGGGGCCAAGGCAGTACATTTGACACTTTTCAGCTTTTGAGAATATTGCACTGGCAACAGACTCGCTGACAGTAATGTGCCAAGAATACGCTCACAAATACAGCGCGCTGATATAGTGCGCTGATTTTAGACTTAGCTGTTGAGTTTAATCAGCGCTGTTAGAAACTTGTGACAACTTTTGAGTCAAGTCAGCGATTTTTCGGTTTAGGTCTTCTACCTGCTGACTAAGTGCGTATATGTCAGCAGACTCTTCAGAGTCTATCTTTTGCTGAGAGGGCAACGCAGACTCTGTTAGGTTTTCGTCGGCTTCTTCCTCAATGTCATCGAGCTCGCCTAGCCTGAAGTTCTCAATATCCAGCACAGTCTTGTGCTTCGGCGGGTCGGGGCGATGCATCACTTCTGGGTCGGTGTTGTTAGGAAACCCACTTTCTAAATGGTCAACAGTGAAGTCTGAGATTTGCTGGCTCAAGTAAGTGAGTAGTCCTAGCTCTTCTTCGGTTTCTGGTAAAATCGACGGCTCATCAGCGATTAATTCCTGGCGATCGCCCCCAAAGAGCAATGCATCGCTTAAATCAATCAGTCCTACAGAGGCTGCACTGTCTCTGGCCATCTTTTCGTGGTCAACGATAGGTGCAAAGGAGGGCTTTGGACCGGTTGATGTGGCAGGGGCTGTGCGTTGCTGGTTATCTACAGCCGGTGGCTGAGCCTTGGTAGAAACAGGTGGCGCTTCTAGTTCTTCGAGTACTTGCTCGTCAAGTGCTTGTTCGTCAAGTGCTTGCCTGTCGGCCGTTGGTCGGCTGTTGTTTGGCTGGCTGGCTGGCTGCTTGTTTGCCTGAGTAGAAGGTGCCTGAGTAGAAGGTGCTGAAGTGGAAGGCGGCGCAGGCGGTTTTACCGGTACTTGGGGCGGCGTGGGTGGTGTAGAGGGCTCTGGTTCCCGCAGCGTTATCTCAAGTATTGCGGGTTTTTCCTCAGCAGCGGGGTGCTCAGACCGGGGATTTTCTGGTGGGGGTGTCTTGGCAGGCGGCGCAGGCGGTTTTTGGACAACCCGTTTGATTTTTCTTCTCGTTGGCGCTGACGGACGGGCTGTTTGGTGGTCCGCTGGTGCATCGGATTGAGACGAGTGGGATGGAGAAGCTACGCGAGCTTGGCTAGACCTACTGTCAACGTTGATTAGGTGGAGATTTTGCAGCTCAGGTGCTTGTGTGATGCGATCGCGCACAAACGAATCTAGTAGCGCACTCCCTGTTCTAATAGGCGGCGCTGACTGATTCGAAACGCTCAGCGGTACCTGCACATAGTGAGTCCTGCGCTGATTGAGCACTTCATAGCCGAGAGCGCTATACTCTGTCGTCGTTTTCTTTGAAGTTTTATTTTTCAAAGCACTTGCTCTTGCTCGCGCAGCGCGACTCTTAGCTAAGGCGCGATTGGCTTTAAAACTTTTGGATTCTTTCGTAGCGTCTGAGAGCTGAGGCATCGCAATTTCAGAAGATGACTTAAGAATTTATTTACAAGCGTACGGAGCGCGCTCGTTGAGTTGCTGGGGATACGCCTGAAGGCTACAGCCCGTATCAGCCAAAAAACAACTCAATTAACCATGGCGGTAGACGCTCTAGTGGCAGACAAAGAAGATGAAGTAGTTTTAAGAATATGCCTTTCAATACTAGGCGCTTACGTGTAAATGCGCATATTCGCTATACAACGGTTTTTGGCCCCCATCCGGAATCGCGAGTTACTTTGTGTGCTGTTATTTCCTAGGGTGAACAAGCTAAAGCTGCTGGAGATAAGGCGATTGAGATAAGTCGATTGAGATAAAACTATTGAGATTTTCCGAAGCGGTATCCCTTGCCGTAAACCGTATGGATAAGCGTAGGCTGATCAGAAGCTTCTATTTTTTTTCGTAACAGCTTCATCTGGGCTGCTAGTGCATTGCTGCTAGGCGCGGCCCCTGGGCCCCAAACGGCGTCGTAGATTTGGCGATGGGTGAGCAGCTGGTGCGGCGATCGCATCAAATAGGCCAACAGCTGCACTTCTTTTTCTGAAAGCTCTATCGACTGGCCGCTACGGCTGGCGATCTGATTTTCAATATCGAGCCTCAGCCCATCAAAGTGAACAACAGCTGCCGCTGCGTCCGGCAAGTTTTGCATTTCTGTGCCGGTTGGCCGCCGTAATAAGGCACGCACGCGGGCAAGCAGCTCACGCAGCTCAAAAGGTTTAACTAAGTAGTCGTCGGCACCCGCATCTAAGCCATCAACCCGGTCGTCAACAGTATCTTTTGCCGTGAGAAAGAGCACAGGCGTCGTTGCAGGACGCGAAGGTGGAGAAGTCTGAGCTGAAGCGCGTATCTCTCTACAGATATCCAGTCCACTTTTTCCGGGCAGCATCCAGTCGAGTATCAGCAAATCGTAATGGCCGCTGAGCGCCAGGCTGTATCCTGTTTCTCCATCGCTAGCCACGTCTACTGCGTAGCCTTGCCTCTGGAGCAGGCGACTGAGTGGATCGGTGAGTTCGACTTCATCGTCAACTAGAAGGATACGCATGCCCACCTTGCCCTCTATATGTTTGCTATGTGTTTGCCTCACCTTGCGCTTTATTTTGCCAGAACAGGTTCAACCTTGACGTCTGTTTCGCGCTCTGTATCGGCATCTAGCGTATCTAATATGGCTAACAGCTCCCGCTCAAAAGAAACCTGCGCCCGGTTGGTTCGTCCGCCGACAAAAAGCTTGCCTGCCGTCTGCAAGGCCCAAACCTGTGAATGCGAAATGTAGCTCACAATTACCCCGAGCATCAGTAGCCCAAACCCTAGATAGACCACTGGAATACCTGGGTCAGCTTTGATTTGCAGGCCAGTGCTACCAATCAGCTCGTCTACATAGAGCGTCACACCGTTTACTACTACGCTGCTGCCCGCGCGAACTGTAGAAGTCAGCTGGCCGCTCATGTCGTATAGCAAAAGTGTCCCCTGCAAGTCCTGCGCGATCAGCGAAACGCCTTCGCTCATGTCAGGCTTGGTCGGTACCCAGGTGCCCCATAGCCTATTGTTTTCTACCGCTAACGGTGCCATTTGTAGGTTAAATACAGGGCTGTTATTGATGCGCACTTTAACCCCACCTACTGCCCAGTCGGCCTGGTACAGCGTGACATTTTTGTAGCGCAACGGCTCGTTAACGTGGATAGTTTTACGTTTGACTTCCTGGCCATCAATATCGAGGACCGACAGATCGGAGTAAAACTGGTCAACGCGGCCTTCGGGTGAGTAGTCAATCCAGAAGCGGTTGACATGAACCGACCAGTCTTTGGGGATTTGAGAGTCTGCCCAGGGACCGGCGTCAAAGATATTTTGAATTCTGAACGTTTGGCCGCTTGGCACCATCTCCTGAGCAAAAAAGCCCGTCATTGAGCCGAGAATAGCCCCCGCCAAAATCAGCAGCATGCTGGCATGGACGACAATTGGCCCAATGCGACCTGAAAGCCCCTTGTGGGCATAAAGCATTTTGTCTGTGCCGCTGTCTTTTTCAAAGACCTTGTATTTACGGCTGCTTAGCTGGTCTTTCAGCGTGTCGATATTTGGGTGTGCTAGCTCTGTGCTGAGCGCCATTTTCCCGAACTGCCGGGGTTTGCTGTAGAAGTTCCAGGTGCGTGAAAACCAGCGCAGCGCGGTAATTTGCCGGGTAAAGGTGCAGGCGGTGAGGCTAGCGCCAAACAAAATGAGAATCGTGAGAAACCACCAGGTTCGGTAAACGTGGTCAAGGCCTAAAAAGAGGACGACTTTCCACGTGAGAAAGCCGAAGAGGGCCGGTGATTCGGGGTAGTTTTCCTGATAGAAGGCGAGCCCTTGACCTTGTTCAATGACGGTGCCGCTAATGCTAAAAACTGCGATCGCTAGCAGTAGCGCAATCGCTAACTTCAGATCGGCTAAGAGCGTGACAAGTGCTTTGCGAAAATAGCGTTTGATGGCAAGCATTGAAGAGAAGTCGTTCATCTTTCCGGCCTCGGTCCTTCGTAATTGGTACTATCCTATTAATCCACGTAAACCATCCGTATCCAACGTTTAAAACGCCGCCCGCCGGGGTGATCCACCCAGACCAGCGTCGAAGCTTCAGAATGCGTTTGATTGAAGCGGTGAAAATGCCTGCTAGCATCAGCGGCGCGACATAGCCAACGGTGTAGGCCAGTAGTAGAGAAGCGCCCAAAATGGGATCGCCTTTTTCTCCTACCCAGGCCAGTAGGGTAGCCAGGACCGGCGTACTGCAAGGGGATGCAACCAGACCGAATGTAAGTCCTAGCAAATAGGACTTGGCGGAGCGAGGAATATTGTTTTCTAAGAAGTCGGTTCCGTTAAAAGATGGCAGCGGTGGCAGCGGCAGGGCTTCTAGGAGGTTGAGTCCCATGAGAATGGCGATCGCACTCACTACAATCGGCAGTCCAACGCCGACTTGTCCATAAACCCAGCCCAAGCTACCGGCTACTAGCCCCAAGGCTGCTAGTGTCGTAGCCAGCCCAGTGGCAAACCAAACAGATTGTCCCACTGCTTGCCAGCGACTTTCCAGTTCGTAACTGCCCATATAGCCAACGGTAATTGGCAGCATCGATAGCATGCAGGGCGTCAGACTGGTTAACAGGCCTGCGCAGGCAATAATTCCGATGCTGGCAATAGACAAGTGGCCAAGCTGGCCTTCTACCCAACCGTTGGCCTGCTGACTGAGATGGTATAGAAAAAGTTGTAGGCGTTCGCCCATAAGAGATGCTTCAAGCCAAGATACGCCTTAATTGTACAGACATTGCTGGCGCTTCGCTGGGATTAGTCTTGCTCAACCCAGACCGTTGTGTCTATTCTTCAGTCTCTGAAGACTCACTGGCTGAAGGACTGTTCGCTGACGGCTCGGGGCTTAGGTTTTGAGTTGTCAGGCGCTGCTTGAGTCGAAGCCTGGGCGTTTTAAGCAAATTACGGGCGGTGCGTAGGTCTTTTTCTGGAGAGGCTTTGCTCTGTGCGGGGTCTCGGTTCAGTTCTTGGCGAGCTGCTCTAGAGAGTGACAGCACGTCCGCTCCTCTAGATTCTCTGGCGACTCGAATCAAAACACCTGCTGTGATTAGGCTAGCAATCATAGAGCTGCCGCCGTAGCTAAAGAGCGGGAACGGTAAACCGGTGGTTGGCATACTGCCCGTTGCAACGCCGATGTTAATCAAAGACTGGCCGATCAGTAGCACCATGCAGCCAATCGCGACGAGCCGGTGAGTGGTTTTCTTGGCTTGAATGGCCACCATCAGTGCAACGGTGCTGTAGACAGCTAGAAAAAGCAGCAGCATGGTGCAGCCAATGAAGCCAAATTCTTCAGCGAAAACGGAAAAAATGAAGTCAGTGTACTGAATCGGTAAAAAGTACAGCTTTTGAGCAGAGAATCCGTAGCCAGAGCCGCTGGCACCGCCCGAACCGATTGCTAGTAGGCTTTGGATAAGCTGATAGCCGTTTTCGGCTGGGTCGGCCCAAGGGTTTAGAAAAGAAATAATGCGATCGCGCTGATAGGACTTGATGCTAATGCTGATAACCGCCGCCAGAAAGCCCGTTGACGCGGTTAACAGCAGCTGCCGGTACGGGAGCCCCGCGGCCAGTGCAATTAGCCAAATGGTCATGCCACAAACTGCGGTGGTACTAAGGTTTGGCTGCGTCAGAATCAGCAGAAGGCCAAAGGTGAAAATTCCCAGCCAGAGAAACCGCGTCTGGTTTGTCAGCTTGTGCCACTTCCCAAACAGCTGAGCGCTGTGCATCACCAAAAAGGGTTTCATCAGCTCTGACGGCTGAATCAGAAATGGTCCGAAGGGTAGCCAGCGCGTTGCGCCATTGACCGAAACGCCGACCCCTGGAATGTGCGTGGCCATGACCAGCAGCATGCACATCAGTAAAAAGAAGCCAGAGAGCCGCATGACATACCGCAGCGGATGGCGGGTGATGTAGCGAGAAATAAACAGTCCAACGACGACCCAAATGAGCTGCACTTTCAGGTAGCGAGCACTGTCGCTGTAGTCGGTTTGAGCAACGTGAGACGAGGCTGAAAAAAGGACGACTAGCCCGACCGATAGCCACAGCAACGTCATCCAGCGTAGCAGTCGCGCTTCTATCGCCCAGCCACGCACGGAAAAGGCCCGCGTGATGCCGGTCGCTACTGTAGAAAAACGCTGTGTTATGCCTGTCGGTAAAAAAGAATCCAAAATCCGATAGGGTAGGCCCGGCCCACCTTAAACGTCACGCGAAAAGTGCTCAGTGCTAGGTCCAATGCTGCTAGGTCTAATGGCTAGTAGGTTTAATGGCTAGGTCTAATGCTATAGAGCTATAAAAGATAATTGCCTGGTGTGTCAAGCAATTCAGTGGTCTCTCGGAGGCTGCCATTATGGCTGAACGAGACCTTTATCGCTTTTGCCCGGTTGCCTAAGACACTTCTAGAAGCTACCTCTTATGAGGCAAAAATGTGAGGCACAAACCAACTCGACTCGCCAATGGCCTAATGCATTAGGCCATTGGCTCTATTCTCAAAGGCTTGATTATAAAAATCCCCCCGTATCGCTCGGGGGGATTTTTAGCAAGATTCAGAACTGATTGACGCCGCGAGCTGCTATGGCTGATCGCCAATTTGAGGTGCGCCCAGAAGCGGACCGTTGAGCAAAGGGGTAGTGGCGATTGGCAGCGGTGGATTTTTGTCTTGGGCGATCGCAAACATTTCTGTGCGAATCCGCTCTGTAATCTGCACCGTTTTTGCATCGTAAAGCTGCGTTAGCGCTTTAGGATACAGGCCAAATCCGATAATCGGAATCAGCAGACAGGCAATTACAAAAATCTCGCGCGGCTCAGCGTCAATCAGCACTTCATTTTCAATCAGCTCTTTGTTTTCAGGGCCATAGAAAATGTCACGCAGCATTGAGAGCAAGTACAGCGGTGTAAGAATAACACCCACTGCCATCAGCATCACCACAATCAGCTTGAAGTTGAACCCGTAAGCATCGCTGTTTGCAAAGCCGACGAATACCATCAGCTCAGCGACAAAGCCACTCATGCCTGGCAGTGCCAGAGACGCCATAGAGCAAGTGGTAAACATCGCGAAAATCTTCGGCATCTTTTTCCCAACGCCGCCCATTTCATCCAAAATCAGCGTATGCGTGCGGTCGTAGGTCGCGCCCACCAGGAAGAACAAGCTGGCCCCAATCAGTCCGTGAGAGACCATTTGCAGGACCGCGCCGCTCAAACCTAGATTGGTAAACGAGCCAATCCCAATCATCACAAAGCCCATGTGGGAGATTGATGAGTAGGCAATTTTTCGCTTCAGGTTGTTTTGGGCAAACGAGGTCAGCGCTGCGTAAATGATATTGACAACGCCAAAAATCACCAGTCCAGGTGCAATCACTGCGTGAGCATCAGGGAGCATTTCTACGTTCATGCGGATGATGGCATAGCCACCCATCTTCAGCAGAATGCCTGCTAGCAACATGTGTACTGGCGCGGTTGCTTCACCGTGAGCATCAGGCAACCAGGTATGGAAGGGAATGATCGGCAGCTTGACTGCGTAGGCAATTAGGAAGCCCGAATATAGGAACAGCTGTAGCCGCAGCGGAAATTCTTTGGCTGCCAGTGTCTGCATATCGAAGCTGACGGTGTCGCCATAGAAAGCCATACCCAACGCTGCGAGCAGAATGAAGAGCGAGCCGCCTGCGGTGTAAAGAATGAACTTTGTCGCTGCATACAGTCGCTTCTTGCCGCCCCAAATAGAGAGCAAAAGATAGACCGGTAGCAATTCTAGCTCCCACATCAGGAAGAACAAGCAGCATGTCTTGTACGGCGAAAACGCCTATTTGCCAAGCGTACATGCTCAAAAGCAATAAATAAAACAGCTTGGGCTTGAAGGTGACTGGCCAAGAGGCAAGAATAGCTAGCGTGGTGATAAAGCCAGTGAGCAGTACCAACGGCATAGAAAGGCCATCGACCCCGACTGACCATCGCAGGTCGAGCTGAGGTACCCAGGAATAGCTTTCATACAGCTGCATCCCTGAACTGCCGATGTCGTATTGCGTGACAAAAGCGTAGACGATAGCAGCAAAGTCAATGAGGCCTACAACCAGGGCGTACCAGCGAACGGTACGACCATTCTCATCGGGGATGAGTGGAATGAGCAGCGCCGCTAAGAACGGGAAGAAAATAATGAACGACAGCCAGGGAAATTGATCCATAACGAAATTGAGATCTGCGAGCGAGCTGACCGGTTCGGCCTTATACACTCTATGAAGAAAAATCGGTTTTGTATCAAACCCGTTAGTTTTTCTTAAAGGTGTTAAAAGAGAACGGCGATCTGACTGCTTAACCAAGCGAAGGCTATTGCACATACCAAAGCGATGACGCAAAAAAATCGGGGCACGACAACAGAGCTGTCGAGTTCCATTGCTTAACTCATAAGTTAAATGAGTCTAACGTGCAGTAATCTCGTTTTGTCTGATAAGTTAGGATTATGTGCTTTATTTGCAAGCTTTATGTCAGCTGAAAATAGTCTTGATTGCTATCCAGTCAACAGATTCGCTGAGAACTTACGTTTTTTGAACTCTATATCTTATGTCAATTCTATAGCCTATGTCAATACTGACAATGTGATTGAACTCTCTGAAAGCTTATGTGCACTAAACTTTTGCGATTCTGTCCTGATTTGGCTGGATGCGATTGATATTGACGATAAAACTGCTATTCGTCTCGGTGCCTTCGCTGCGTTTTCCTGGTTTCACACTAATGATGACGTCTATGTGTGCGAATGCTTCCCCTATAAGAGAACTATTCAAGTACAGGACGATGTTTATAGGTACGTATCACTTTCCTTGCATCCAATAACGCAACGTGCTGCCAAAGAGAACTTGCTTTGCTAGTTGCGCCATACTTGATTGCTACAATCAAGCCACAATCGAACTGATTAGGTTAGTGCCGTGGTTGCTGTTGCTGTCAAGCCATACGTAGAATTCAAGGCAGAAGGATATTGGATTGTAGGCACTCGGGTGTCTCTAGATTCAGTTGTATACGCGTTTAACCAGGGTCTTCTTCCTGAGAGCATTGCTCAGTCATATCCACTGTTAGATTTGGAGAAGGTGTACGGCGCGATCACCTTCTACTTAGCAAACCGTATTGAAATCGATAGCTACTTGCTTGCGGAAGAGCAAGCTTTTGAGGCCATGCCTCAACCGATTTCATCTGAAGCGCCTGCACTGTATGAAAAGCTGATGCAAGCGAAGAAATTAGCACAGTAGCCATAATTAATGACGCTTATCAAATTTCAAGCTGATGCCGATCTCAACCAAGCGATTGTAACTGGAGTGCTCCGTCAACAGCCTGATATTAGTTTTCAAACAGCTAATGAAGCAGCCCTCGAAGGCGTAAAAGACTCTGCTGTACTTTTGTTGGCAGCTAAGCAAAAGCGTATTTTGGTGACGCAAGACCGTAGAACAATGCCAATAGAGTTTGCTGAGTTTATTTTGCAGAACCAGAGCTCAGGTGTTCTTATAATTTCTAGGAAAACACCGATCAAAGACATCATTGATGCGTTGCTATTGATTTGGAGAGCGACGACAGCAGACGAGTGGATCGATCGGATTGCTAAAGTTCCTTTGTAGTCATCGTGTGCTTTCTTATGATAAAAGGGCACGGAGCATAAGACTCAGCACCCTTTTGAGTGGTAAATTTTTCAGCTTGATTTTGTTATGTGAGTCCTGAGACAAACACTAAACCAAGCACTGCCCCAAATACAATCAGTGCGTAAAACTGTGCTCGGCCATTCTCAAAATATTTCAAGCCTTCGCCAGTTACTAAGGTGACAAAGCCTGTGAGGTTGACGATGCCATCGACGATTTTGATGTCTACGTTCAAAACGCCCTTTGCCAGGTTGCGAGTTCCCTGGATAAAGACCTTGCGGTAGAGGTCGTCGATGTACCACTTGTTGAGGGAGAGGTTGTAGAGGGGTTTGATTTTGTTGGCGATCGCAGTCGGATCAAGCTTCTTCGCTCGGTACATCAGCACCGCCAAGACAATACCCGCTACTGAAATCGCTACAGACAGTCCAGCCATCCGTACAAACTCACTCATATCAAACTCTTCGGCCAGTTCTGCCACCGTCAGCGCTTCGCCCGGTGGATGAACAAAGGCCTCAAAGTAATTGGCGAAAGGCGTGCCAACTAGACCGATGAGCGTGGAAGGAATGGCTAAAGCCATCAGTGGAAAGATCATGCTAGCCGCCGATTCGTGGGGCTCTTCTGCATGGTGCTCGTCGTGAGCATGCGTGTCTTCGACTTCTAGCTCTTGCGCGCTCATCGCGCCAGGCCCCATAGAAGCGCCCGCCATTTGCAACGCCTGACGTTTCACCGTGGTCTTAATCGCATCGTCATTACCGCGAAATTCTCCTTCAAAAGTAGAGAAGTACATGCGGAACATATAGAACGCTGTTGCACCTGCCGTAACCCAGCCAATGAACCACATCAGCGGATTCACTTCAAAGACTGAGCCTAAAATTTCGTCTTTTGACCAGAAACCTGCGAAGGGCGGTAATCCCGAAATCGCCAGCGTGCCAATCAGGAACGTAATAGCTGTGACCGGCATGTACTTTCTCAGGCCACCCATCAAGCGCATGTCTTGAGCAAGAGTTGGATCGTGACCGACGACCTCTTCCATTCCATGAATAACAGAGCCTGATCCCAAAAACAGCATCGCTTTGAAGTAAGCGTGTGTCATCAGGTGAAATAGCCCAGCTGTGTAGGCACCAACGCCCATAGCCATGACCATGTAGCCCAGCTGAGACATTGTAGAAAAGGCCAGTCCTTTTTTGATGTCGTTCTGCGTAATGGCGATGGACGCACCCAGGAAGGCGGTAATCGTACCGGTCCAGGCAATCACACTCATAACGGTGGGAATGTGCTCAAAGACTGGATACATGCGGGCGATTAGAAAGACGCCTGCCGCAACCATGGTAGCTGCATGAATTAGCGCCGAAATAGGCGTGGGGCCTTCCATTGCGTCGGGTAGCCACACGTGCAGCGGAAACTGCGCTGATTTGGCCATAGGGCCCATAAAGACCAAAATGGCGAAGAGAGCGGCTAGGCTGCCCGCGATGCTGCCAGTACTCACCATGTCAGTAAGCCGTTCGCCCATTAGGTCAAACTCGAATGTGCCTGTTGCCCAAAAGAGCCCCAGCATTCCGAGCAGTAAACCAAAGTCACCAACTCGGTTTGTTACAAAGGCCTTTTGGCAAGCATCTGCCGCTCCGTCGCGGTCGTACCAGTAGCCAATCAGCAGGTAAGAGCACATGCCGACAAGCTCCCAAAACACATAAACCTGCAAAAGGTTCGGGCTGATAACAAGGCCCAGCATGGATGAGCTAAATAGGCTCAGATAGGCATAAAAGCGGACATAGCTAGGGTCGTGGGCCATGTAGCCATCGGTGTAAATCATCACCAAAAAGGCTACGGTGGTGACAATCACCAACATTACCGACGTAATATGGTCAACGGTGAATCCCATGTTGATATGGAAGTCTCCCGCAGAAGCCCACTCAATTAGATAGGTGTAGGGTGCGTGGCCTTGCAACTGACTCACGAGCACCATAATCGATAGACTCATCGCCGCACCAATAATGCTGACGATGAAGGCGGCGACCGGTTTTCTTAGCTTGTTGGTCGCGTCGTTGTAACTGATGAGGCCTGTACCGACAATTGCTGCGCCTAGTAAGGGCAACACGGGTATCAGCCAGACGTATTTATAAATGGCCTCTACGGATTCCATTGCTTACTCCATTTCCTGCCAGTAACGCCAATCCATCGGGCGCTAATGGGCAAACCGTTTACATATTGACATACCCTGCCCTTCTCTTCGTGCTGCTTTGGGTGGAGAGGGCTACAAAATATAAACTTTTAATCAAATAAAAATGTTTTGACCAGCAAACGTCTTACGTATCTGAGCGGACGCTACGGTCGGAAACAAGTTTAGTCACTCGACAACATCGTCTACAGTAGCTGCCACCTTGGTGGGTGAAGGTTTGGGCATGGCCTGAATTTGTTGGGTTGTTGTCACAATCAGATGCTGCGCCTGTGAGTAGGAAACCGTTCCTGAAGGAATTGTTTTCAGGCGAGCGACGATGGCCTCCATCTGCGTGCGCTTAGCACTACTGGCACTGGGTGCTGATCGGTCTAGCTCGGTGAGCGTTTCTTGTAAGGATTGCAGGCGCTGGCTGGCGTCTTGCTCTAGCTGATAGCGGTGACGGATAACGGCAAGATTTTGTTGATAGCGTTTCTTTACTTGCTGGGCGTCTGCGTAGCTAGGGTGCTGCTCGTCTATTCTGTTGAGGGTGTAGATAGCGCGCTGCCACAGTTTGGAGATTTCGGCCCATTTTTCAGCTGGGTGGGGTGCGTTTTGACTGGCGATCGCAGCCTGCCAGCCGTATTCTCTTGCGTCGGCAAGTAGATCTGTTTGTGGCGCGGCCGTTTGGGGGGCGGTAGCTTGAGCCGCTGCGGTTTGAGCGGTCGTTGAGGCTACGGATTGAGTGGCTGTAGAAAACTGGGGAGATGTAGATGTGGCCTGTGCCGTTTTGGCGTTTTGGGCAGCGAGCTGTCTGGCTTGAATCTGCTGGAGATTTTGCTGATAAAGGCTTTTCTTTTCCTGCGCGATCGCGTAGTGCCCATCGCCCTGAGGAATCTGGTCAAGCAAGCTGATTGCCTGCTGCCAAAGCGCGGCCGTTTCTCCCCAGTGAGTAGCGTTATGCGGTGGGTTTTGTGCTTTCAACGCAGCCTGCCAGCCAAATGATTTGGCAGTTTCAAAGGTCTTTGTGTAGCTGCTGCTAGCGCTGGTTTGACTGGCACTGTTTGGGTTTGCTTCTGGCTGAATTTGCTGGGTAAATGTGCCGGTTCCGTCTGTACCCAGTGAATTACTCATCAGGACCGCTGCCGCTCCGATGCCAGCGGCCCCAAAGCCTAAAGATGCCCCAACGACTGGAGAATCTAGCTCGAAGCGACTGGCCCGTTTCAGTACGCTGCGATCGATGTTGGGCAAGATGTCGCAGACTTCTTCCCATAGCTGCGCTTTGGTGGCTGCTCTGCCGCCTCTCTTGTGTAGGGTTTCAAGCCGCGCGAGCAAGATAATCCGTTCGAGATGCTGTTCCTGCGAAAATTCTTTTTCGAGCGTGTTGCTGTAGTAGCGCTCTACTTCGTCTTTGATGAGTTGGTACGCGCGATCGCTCAAGCGTGTCATAGCAGGAACTGAATAAAATTGGCGGGGCTTTACTATTTCTTCCTACGTAGAAACTCGCAGGTACCCGGCTATTTTACAGAGGCAAAATATTAAACATACAAAAGCTACACAAATTGTATGTGTACGTCGCTTTCTGTCGTGATTATTTATACCCCTTCCTTACACTAAGCGCGTTAGCTGCACCCGATAGCGCTGCTTTTTGGTAATACTCATTTCTCCAATCTCTAAGCGCCCTTTTCCTCGGATAGCAATCAGGTCGCCTGGCTGGACGGTGTGGCTAGATTGGGTGATCGGTTTCCAGTTCACGCGGACGTCGCCGCCTGTGATCATGTCGGCCATTTTGCTGCGTGACATGCCAAATCCAGCGGAGGCTAGAGCGTCTAGTCGCATAGAAGCTTCTACGGTGGTGATTTCTTTGCGGCGAGGCTCTCGTACGCGTAGTTCGCTCATCTCCATCGGCTGGGTTTTGACGGGGACGGAGCGAACCTGGGTAAGGCTCGTAGTGAGGAATTCAACGAGTTCTGGGACGACGATAGCTTGAGCCCCGCGTTCGCCGAGGACGATGATGTCGCCGACTTTGGCGCGCACTAGGCCGGTGCCGAGGAGTGAGCCCAGAAAGTCGCGGTGGCTAGCGGTGTCGAAGAGGAAGTTGCCGGCGATGCTGATAGCCGCTAGGGGAATGGGGGTTGCGTCTAGGGGAATCTCAGAGCAGGCGATGAGCAGGCGCTGGCGTTCGGCTTGGGGATAGCCGCCGCTGGCGAGGGTGTGAATGTCGGTGAGGCGGTTGAAGGCGTTTTGGGCTTCGAAGAGCTCAGGCGGAGATAGGAAGTCTGTGGCGACGGGTTCCCAGGTGCGGATGGCTTGTTCAGCGCGGTCGATGATTTTGGAGAGGGCTTCTTTGTTGTCTGAGTGTTTGAGGATATCTTCTTTGGGGAGCATTTAGATTCGCTGATAGATCCGCTGAGTCGCCAGAGTTTTCTACTTCTAATGTCTACTTCTAAGTATATGAATTCTAAGGAATAGCGCTACCAGCTCGTGTTGTATTGCTAGAGGCTGTGTAATTAGCCATTAATGAGCTGAGCGGTGAAAATGTTATGGATTGGTATTGCAAGCACGTCATTCATGGAAATTTGTCAGTTAAGCGAGTCTATGAGTCTGAGCAGTTATTGGCTTTTCACCACACCACACCATTTTTTGAGCATCATGTCGTTGTGATACCTAAGCAGCACATTAGTTCGCTCGCTGAGGCTGAGGCCGCGAATCCGGCCCTAGCGATCGAGCTAATGAGTGTGTTACACAAGCTCGCCGTTGATTTTTCTACGCAATGGGGTGGCTGTCATGTAGGCACTAATGTGGGTAGCTATCAATCCGCGCGGCACCTGCACTGGTACATACACTCTGGAAAGCGTATCCGTGATCGTGATGGAAATCCACTGCCATGAAAGCAATAAGTCTAGAAATGCTAGAGTTATCCCCCGGATTTTAGACTGTGGCAACTTCTGGTGTCGTCGCAACGCCATTGACGATTTCTTGGGGGACATCGAAGTTTTTGGCGATTTCGCGAGCGGTCATTTTGGCGCACATCATGACGGAAGGAGTGCCGCCGCCAGGTTGAGTGTTTGCGCCGACTAGGTAGAGGTTTTGGATATCTTCGCTTTGGTTGTGAGGGCGGAAGAAGGCGCTCTGAATCAGGATGGGTTCTACGCCGAAAGCGTTGCCAAGGTAGCTGTTAAGAGTGCCTTCGAAGTAGTCGGGGGTGATGTGGCTTTGGTAGACAAGGCGCTCTTTTAGATTGGGGATATAGCCGCGCTCTTCTAAGAAGGTGAGGACTTTGTCGGTGAGCTTGGGCCCCTCGATATCCCAGTTGATGTTGCCGCCGTTGTTGGGGACGGGGACGAGCGTGTAGGCCGCGTGGTGTCCAGGCGGTGCCATGCTGGGATCAGTAAGTGATGGAATGTGCAGGTACTGGGAGAAGTCAGGGCTGAGGACTTTTTTGTCGAAGATTTCTTTAAGCAGTGCTTCGTAGCGGGGGCCCAGAATGATGTTGTGATGCTGCAAGTCGAGATCTTCGAGGCCGTCGGCTTTGAAGCCGAAGTAGATGACCAGGACGGACATGGATTGTCTGGTGAGTTTGACCTTCAGGTCCTGGTTGATTAATCGATATTTTGAATCGATTAGCTTCATGTAGGTGTTGGCGTAGTCTCCATTGGAGGCGACTAGATCTGCGGCGTGATAGTTGCCGTCTTTTAGTTCGATTCCTTTGGCGGTCTTTTTGCCAAATAGGGAGCCCTCTACGTCAATTTTGGAGACTTCAGCGTTGTACTGGATGGTACCGCCGAGTTCTTCAAATTTGCGGACGAAGCCTTTGACCAGTTCACCTGTGCCGCCCATGGCGAAGTGAATGCCCCAGGTCTTTTCGACGAAGTGAATCATGGCGTAGATGGCCGGTACGCTCAAGGGGCTACCGCCGACGAGTAGAGGCTCAAAGCTGAAGACCTGCTGGAGCTTGGGGCTTTTAAAGTAGTCTTTGACAAAGGAGAGCAGCGGGCGCAGAGCATCTAGCTTGATCAGGTCGGGAGCGACTTTTAGCATGTCGCCGATGTTGCCAAAGTAGGTGTAGCCTAGCTCGACAAAACCTCGGTCAAAGATGGCTTTGGCAGCGGCGTGAAACTTTTCGTAGCCTTCTAGATCGTCGGGTTCGATTGCTTCGATCTGGCGGCGGGTGCTTTCAGGATCACCGTCGTAGTCGAAGTAGGTGCCGTCGTCAAAGTAGATACGATAGAAGGGCAAAATCGGCACGATGTTGACGTATTTTGAAGTGGCTGGACCGCTTGTGGTGCCCGACTTGATCCGATTTTCGGGATCCATTACCTCGCTGGGAAAGTCTGGTTCGCCAAGGGCTGCTTTGCCTGATTCAAGCGAAAAGAGTTCTTCGATGAAATGAGGTACGGTCAGCACAGTAGGGCCCATGTCGAAGACGAAGCCTTCTGCACGTCGAACGTAGGCGCGGCCACCGGGCGCGTCTAGCTTTTCAAAGATGGTGGTGTCAAATCCTAAGCTTTGCAGGCGAATGCCTAAAGATAACCCACCGATCCCGGACCCAATAATGACGGCTTTCTTGCGACTCATGCGGCCTTTTGTTGCTGACTATACATTTCTTAGTATAGCCCCGCATAAACACCGATGGGGATGTTTTTAGCAGTGGATTGAGTATCAATTAGCGGCCAAGCAGATTGCCGATAGCCGCGCCGGGATCGGGCTGTTTGACTAAAGATTCGCCGACCAGAATAGCCTGTGCACCCGCGCTGGTAACAGTTTTGACGTCTTCGGGCGTGTGAATGCCAGATTCACCGACTAGAAGAATTTGCTTTTGGGCGATCGCATCTCCAAACTGCTCTACAACTTTCTGTGTGGTGTCCAGGCTTACCGTAAAGTCTTCCAAGTTGCGATTGTTCACACCAATAAGCGTTACGCCTTCAGTGGCGACCACTCGTTCAAACTCTTCAACCGTGTGTGTTTCCACCAGTGCGTCAAGCCCTAGAGCCTTCGCAATTTTGACAAAGTACCGGATGTCTTCATCGCTCAAAATAGCTGCAATTAATAAAATCGCATCGGCTCCTGCTAGCCGGGCCTGGTAAATCTGATAGGGATAGATAATAAATTCCTTACAGAGTAGCGGCAGGTCTACGGCCTGGCGAATTTGGCTGAGATAGGTAAAGCTGCCCTGAAAAAATGCTTCGTCGGTGAGTACAGAAAGGCAGGTCGCACCGCCAGATGCATATGACCTAGCGATCGCAACCGGATCAAAATCTTCACGAATTACCCCTTTGCTGGGTGAGGCCTTCTTAACTTCTGCAATCAGCGCGGGTGCTTGCTCTGTCGCTTGAGCGCGCAGGGCCGCTGTAAATCCCTTGGTTGGCGGCAGAGCCTGAATCTGCCGCTGAAGCTTCTGTAGCGGCATTTTTGCTCGCAGCCGGGCGACTTCTGTTTCCTTGTGCCACACAATCTTTTCTAAAATGTTGCGCGGCTCTCCATCAGGCACCTTAATTTGGTACTCAAGGCTGGAGACAGAAATTGGGGTAGTCGGCGGCCGGCGGCGGATTTCCATAAACGATGAGTGATGAAAAACGACGAGTGATGACGTGTGAATGGAGAAGTGTTCGTTTCCTACTACGCCGTAACCTTTGCCCGCTTATACGCTTCGTCTAAGACTTCAGAAAGCGTTGGATGGGTGTGAACAAATTTAGAGAGCTCGGTGACGGATTGTTTTTGGGCGATCGCATTCGCTGCCTCCTGAATGAGATCTGCCGCGTGCAGGCCAATAATATGTGCCCCCATCACTTCGCCTGTGTCCTTGCGGTAAATAACTTTTGCTAGACCATCGGTTTCTCCTTCAGCTAGGGCCTTAGAGTTCGCCTTAAAGTAGCTGCGCACAGAGGCAATCTCGTAGCCTTCTGCCTTAGCTTTTTCTTTTGCCGCTGGCTCGGTCATGCCCACGAAGCTCACTTCTGGATGGGTAAATGCGGCTGCGGGGATGGCGTTGTAATCAACTGTGCGCGAATCGCCACAGATGTTGTCCACCGCGACAATTCCCTGCGCGGAAGCCGAGTGTGCCAGCATCATTTTGCCGTTAGCATCACCAATGGCATATAGATGCGGAACGGGTTTACCATCTCGTAGCACGGCTAAGTTCTCATCGACCGGAATAAAGCCGCGGCGATCGGTCTCAACGGCCACCATGTTTAAGTCAAGGTTCTTCGTCGCCGGAATTCTGCCTGTTGCGACGAGGCAGGCATCTACTTCTAGGGTTTCTACCACTTCCTTGGTTTCTGGATCGCTCAGCTCAATCACCACCGGCGAACCAGGGGTGATCTTTGTTGCCCATAGCCCCACCTTAGTCTCAATGTCGCGAGGCTTAATTAATACGCGCTCAGCTTGTTTGGCAATATCAGGATCAAACGTGGGCATAAGCTGGTCCATCGCCTCAATCATGGTGACCTCAGAGCCCAGCGCAGTGTAAACATCTGAGAACTCCAGGCCAATGTAACCGCTGCCAATAATGGCGACCCACTCGGGCAACCAATCAAGGCGAATGGCTTCGTCGCTGGTGTAGACGGTTTTGCCGTCGGTCTCAATGCCCCTAGGCACAAAGGGGATAGAGCCAGGCGACAGAATAATGTCTTTGGCCGTAATGGTGCGAGTACCACTTTCGCCTTTAATAGAAACCTTTTGGCTACCGGCAATTTTGCCCCAGCCGCGAATGGTTTCTACGCCTAATCGAGTCAAACTGTTGGTCAGGTCGCCTTGAATTTTGTTGACGAGGTTCTTGGCATGGTCTGCAATACCAGCGCGATCAAACCCAACGCTAGTTAGGCTGATGCCCATTGCCTTCAAGTGCGGCTCGGCTCGCATTTCGCGCACCTTTCCTGACGCTGCCAGCAGTGCCTTAGAGGGAATGCAGCCTCGATTCACGCAGGTGCCGCCCATATCGCCAGCTTCGATAATGGCTGTTTTGAGCCCGCGCTGTACCGCGTGTAGGGCAGCGCCATGTCCGCCTACACCCGCGCCGATAATCACCAAGTCGTAATCAAATGCTGCGTCCAAAGCTCTCTCCGGTTGTGAAGTTCTACTTGTGAAGTTCTACACTCCATTTTCAACTAGAGCGGTAACTTTACACAACTCGGCTGAACTTTCGGTTAACCGACCTATCTTGATCTGCTGCTAAAACTCACTAATCAGAAATGCGGAAAAGCTAACTCAAACTGAATCTAATCGGAGATAGGAACGCCCTCAATGATAGCGGTATCACGGAAGACGATATCGAGTTCTTGTAAATCTTCAGGGACATTTCTTAGCCAGAAATAGGCATCAGACCAAACCTCAGAAGAGAGTTTGCTCATCGGTTGGGAGTCTGTGTACCGACTAGATGGAACGGTGTAGACAGCGTTGGTTTTAGCATTTCGTCCTTTCGTTCCGCTGAGATAGAAACTGCTAGGTCCACCGTTCTGCTCTATCTCTTCCCAGTTATCGGCCCGCTTCACTCGAAGGTTGACATTAACAATCCCTTTTCCCCCGCTCTCTGCATCGGATAGGCGCTGCACGGAAACTATCTCTATCTGGACTGAATCCTGATGAGCCAGTGTGGAGACTAGTGGTTCACTCGCCGCAGATGGACTGTCAGATGGATTATCAGTGTCATTGCTGGCGGCCTCTTCATCCGTCGCGGTTTCTGATGACAGGGCTGCACTGTTTTCTGAGTCCGTGCTGGTATTTATTAATGTCTCTGCTGTGTCGAGCTCTGCAAAAGATGAAGCTGCAAGCGTTTCTTCAACAGCGAGGGCAATTTGTTCTGGAAGCTGTTTTTCGAGGGTTGAGACCTTGAAGAAGGTAAGGCCGCTAAGGGCGATCGCACCGATAGAAACCAGCAGGGTAACAACAGAGGAAAAAGTCTTCATAGCTAATTAAATTGGTTTGTGCTTTAGCGATTGTTGTGTAAAACAGCACCCAACTCAGAAATACAAGCTACTCATACAAATTTCGGAGAATTTGCCCCCGTGTTTTTACGGATGTGATTTCACAAACGTGATTTCATCTGCGCAACCTACATCAGATTTCGCTGACGCTTTGCCTCATAAAGCAGCAGCGCGGTTGAAACCGCTACGTTCAGCGACTCCACTGCTGCCGCTACCGGAATCTTCACCGCTACAGAGGCACAGTCCATTAGCTCATCAGAAAGTCCAGCCCCTTCGTTGCCCATTACAAACACCGTTGGCTGCGTTAGGTCTAATTGCCAATAGTCCAGCTCTGCCGCTGCTGTGGTCGCTACAACCTGCATGCCCCTTTCCTTAAACTGGGCTGCTTGTTCCACGATATTTATGGATGTCATAGGCTGCCTAAACCACTGCCCCACCGACGCTCTAAGGACTTTAGGATGACCCAAGTCCACGCTGTCTTCACTGAGCCAAAGACCTTCACAGCCTGCTGCTGCTGCTGTACGAATAATCGTGCCTAAGTTGCCAGGATCTTGCAGCGTTTCGAGCATTACGCCCAGGCTCACCTCGTCTTTTGGTTGGCTAGAGAGTGCTTCCCACACATTTCTACGTGGTGCGATCGCAATAACGCCATCGGGGGTAACGGTGCTAGCAATAGATTTGAGCACTTCGGGGGAGACTAGCTCTGCTCGCTCTGCCTGTGCGATCGCCTGCCCGTAAACATCTAGATGCCGCTGCTGCCAGCTTTCTGTATAGCAGAGCACTCGCAAAGGGTAATTCACCTCGCAAGCCGCCTCAATCAGGTGAGTCCCCTCTAGTAAAAGCACTGCCTGCTTTTTTCGTTCCTTAGGCTGCTGTAGCTTACGAAGTTGTTTGACCGTCGAATTCTGTAAACTCGTCAACATATCGACTAATTAAGAAAAAAATAGAGCAAGAGAGACATAGAACTCAAAAGAGTACCGCAGAGTAAATTTATGTGCCTGATTTTTCTGAAAATAAGCTAATTTATGATTGATATCGAATTAGTTGAGTAATTGTACGCATCGATAGAAAGTTTTGATGTGTTTCAAAAAGCTTCCGGATTCGGAGAAAACAATGTTACGGAGTTTTGAGAGCACGAAAAATTGACCCTTCAGTTCGCTTAAAACTGAAGGGTCAACTGCGTAGATTTATGACGTTTATCATGTTGATGCGGAACCCGGGACTTGAACCCGGAAGTCCTTGCGAACACTAGAATCTGAATCTAGCGCGTCTACCAATTTCGCCAGTCCCGCCAGTGAAGAAACAGCCAGTGAAGAAACAAGCAGCGCAAAAACGGCTTCGTCTTCAACCACTGTGACTATTACCTGCGATTAATAATAATCTAGCAGTCTGCCACATCCGTCAATACTGCTAGACCTTTAAATATTTGCTGCTTTAATTAATTTACGTATTTTCATCTGCTAAAAGATTGAAAATCGTGCTAGATACCACCCAAATTGTTCGGTACACATGAGAGAAATTTGTAAGTTTCGGGTAAAGTACATACCAAATTATCCTGAGCATTTTTGATTTATGGAGGCCACTCCCATCACCACTCCTCGTTCGTCTACTCAGTCCATTCAAAATCCACCAGAATCTGTTATCGAAATTTGGGGCGGTACTCCACTGAGCGGTCACATCCCTGTCAGCGGTGCGAAGAACTCTGCTCTCGTTGTGCTCGGTGGCGCGCTGCTATGTTCTCAAACCTGTCGTATTCGTAACATCCCTGACCTGATGGACATTGGGCGGATGACGAGCGTGTTGGAAGCTCTTGGCCTCAGCGTTGATCGCAATGGCGATACTTTAGATATTGACGGTAGCCACGTCAGCCACTCAAAAGCCCCCTACGACATTGTTAGTAAGCTAAGAGCAAGCTTTTTTGTGATTGGGCCGCTGCTGGCTCGTCTGGGCGTTGCCCGAGTCCCTCTTCCCGGCGGCTGCGCAATTGGCGCGCGTCCGGTAGAGCTACATATTCGTGGTTTGCAGGCCTTGGGTGCACATGTCCATATGGATCACGGCGTTGTTCATGCCTATGTCCCCGGTGCTCGTGGCAAGCTGAAAGGGGCCAAAATTTACTTGGACTACCCCAGCGTCGGTGCCACTGAAACCTTAATGATGGCGGCGACCCTAGCTGAGGGTGAAACCGTGATTGAAAATGCGGCCAAAGAGCCTGAAGTGGTGGACTTGGCCAACTTCTGCCGGGCCATGGGTGCTAAGATTCGCGGCGCGGGGACGAGTGCAATCACGATTACGGGTGTGCCTAGCCTTTACGCGACGGACTACAGCATTATTCCAGACCGGATTGAAGCAGGGACTTACCTCGTTGCCGGGGCGCTGACGCGTTCTGAAATTACGGTAGGGCCGGTGGATCCCGATCACCTTGCGCCTTTGCTCTCTAAGCTGCGTGAAACAGGCTCAACTGTAGAACTAGAAGACGGTAACAATATTCGGATATCGCCAGGAGAGCGGGTTGTTGCAACCGACATTCAAACGCTGCCCTATCCCGGTTTCCCTACAGATATGCAGGCTCAGTTTATGGCGCTACTAACGCTGGCTGAAGGTAACAGCATGGTGACTGAAACGGTATTTGAAAATCGTTTACAGCATGTCGCTGAATTCAATCGAATGGGCGCAGATATTAAGGTGAAAGGGGACAGCGCTATTGTGCGTGGTGTTGCCCAACTATCGGGTGCGCCGGTTACAGGAAGTGACTTGCGCGCTTCTGCGGCGTTGGCGATCGCAGGTCTTGCTGCCACCGGCAAAACGACGCTCTATGGCCTGCACCATCTAGACCGGGGTTATGAAAAATTTGAAGAAAAGCTGCGTAATGTGGGGGCTCGTCTTCAGCGCGTTCCGCTCAGTGAAGCAGATAGCGCTGCTCAGCCCACGCCAAGTACTGTTACTGATAGCCAAGCTGTTTCGGCAGCAAACTAGCTGACGTTCGGCCGTATGAGCCTGCTTGTAAGTCTGCTTACAGGCGGCTAGTGCAAATTGCTGAGGCCACTCATGGGTGCCACTCATGGGTGCCTGTGTATCTCGCTATACTGAAGATACATAGGCCCCTGTCGTTTTGGTGACTGTGGGTTTACTCAATGATTTTGCTGAATTGCACAAACTGCTATGGCTGATAATGGGTCCGCTGCAAAAACACTGCTTATTGGCCTGAATGCTGACCACTTTCGCCATCCACTCGATCGGCAGGCAACGCAGACCCTCAAGCAGCTACCCGGCCTGGATGTTGCTATCCGTAGCCTACTAGGCCCGATGGGAGAGCAATTCTTTTATTTGGAGAACATTGCGGCCAGCGTTCTGGTGGGGCCAACCCAGCTACCTAACATCTATGGCTTGCTGGTCGAAGCCTGCCGTGTCCTTGATTTGGAGGTGCCACAGCTTTACATCAAGCAGCACCCGGTGCCCAATGCCTACACGTTTGCAATGCGAGGAAAGCAGCCCTTTGTCGTGGTGCATACTTCCTTAATTGAGCTGTTGAATGAGGCTGAGCTGCAGGCGGTGATCGGTCACGAGCTCGGTCATTTGAAGTGCGACCACGGCGTGTATTTGACGCTGGCGAATCTATTGACATTGGCAACCAGTCAGCTGCCTTTTGGCTCGGTACTTATGCAGGGCTGGCAATCTCAAATTATGGAGTGGGTGAGATGTGCTGAATTTACGTGCGATCGCGCTGCCCTTTTGGCCACGCAAGATGCCCGTACCGTTGCCTCTGTTTTAATGAAGCTATCTGGTGGCTCTCCTACCCTTTCTCCGCAGCTCAACCTGGATGCTTTTATCGAACAGGCCAACTCATACGACGCTATCAGCGAGACAGAGATGGGCGAAATGCTAAAGCGCCTCAAGACGGATGAATTGAGCCACCCTGTTCCAGTTCTAAGGGCTAGAGAGATATCTCGATGGGCAGCCAACCCGACTTATCAGTCATTGTTAGAAAATCGCCCTTTGCTCAACCAATCTAATGGACAGTCTAATAGGCGGTCTGATAAGCAGTCTCAGCCTGGCTCTTCAAACCCTGCCAAAACACCGGCTGGAAGCTGGTTAAACTGGTAGCCCCGTCGAGAAGTCGAGAGGCTGCATCTGGCGGTCAAAAATGAGCCAGAAAGCTCTAGACAGTGTCCCTTAATTCGGTATACTAAGAAACCTACCGGGCAAGTGGCGGAATTGGTAGACGCACCACACTCAAAATGTGGCGACTTCGGTTGTGAGAGTTCGAGTCTCTCCTTGCCCATCTTTATGTCATTCAAACTCAACTACTCGGACTGGATCTCCAAGCCTCTTATGCTTGGCGTCTGAGCTGTTCGCATTCTGCACAACAAATTGCTCAGAGCCGCCTTGTCAAGGGCTTGCTTTCCGTAATGTCTATGCTCTTATATGCGTTCTTATATGCCGTTATAATTGATACTGGTAACGCTATAAAGGTGACCCAATGGCTCAACAGCTTAAACGCTGGGAGTCGCCCCGTAGAAAAGGTCGTAACCACAAGGGACGAGGCGGCTCCGCAAAGCAGCGACAGTATAAGAAAAGGCAGAAGCTACTGATGAAGCGATTGCAAAAGGGAATTGATGGCGCTGGTACAAAGTTTGGTTGCAATAGTCACCAGTCCAATCATCGTAAAACTGAAGACAACGACAAAAAGAGGCTCAAAAGGCCTCTTTTTGCGTCTGTAGTGATAAATGTCCGGATAGTAGGCTTATTTCTTGTTTACTAAGTAAGCATCTGAGGGGTGTAACCCCCCACTCATCGACGCTATCGTACTGTTGTTGCAACGAATCGGTCAGTCACGAATTTTCGTACGTTTCTCGGGACTTTCTGGGTAGGGCTGGGCAGTATAACGTCAGGACACGTTGTAAGAGTTTAGGGCGGCCGTTGATAAAAAATTCTAAGCGCAATGGTTCATCTCTTCAGACGGCACTATACTACGTGCGCCTGACAACTCATGACAGTAGCCAGCTGTTCGGCCAAGACAGGGCAATAGATGATTCCTGCGATGACATGCAGGCTTCTTTGGCGGATATTGTCGCCGGTGAAATGTATCAAGCTGCTGGCAGTCACCGTGGCGTTGCGGTCGATCAATGGGTCCTAGAACCAGATGCTCTCCACGCTTTGATTGCACTCGCAGAAGAGCGTCCTAATCAAGAAGTCAAGGGAAAGCCTAGGATGTTGACTTCGTTTATTGCTGGGCTCAAAGCGGCTACAGCCAAAAGAATTAATCTGATGCGTAACCAGCCGGGTTCCCCTGTGTGGCGACGTAGCTACAAAGAGCAGCTAATAGAAGATGAAACAATGCTAGCTCGGCTGCGTAAGAAACTGGATGACTCTAGCAACGTCGTGATTTCTGGCTAGTACTGTGATGCGATCGCATCATAGCTCGAACGCTTAGAGCTACAGATCTCTAACAACACCTCAGACTACAGGTCTATGAGACCAGGGGGAGGTGTAATTTCTATCTGACCTTGTTCGATATCTACGATCGGAACAATCTCTTCTACGAATGGAATTAGCAGCGTCTTAGGCTTCTTTTTTTTGCGCGCTCGCTTAGCTTTGCGTCGAAGCTTCCCCGCAGCTTTTGCTCGAATTGAGCTGTCCTCTGCATTAAGTGATTTCTCGATTTCTGTTGCGATTTCAGAGGGGTTCGTGCTGTTATCTGACGGCGCTTCCTGTTCTTTGAGCGTTACCTCTAACAGGTCGTGCCCTGTTGTAAACACGTTGGTAACCGTTCCTAGTATTTCTCCTTCAGATTGGATAAGAACACTTAGGCCTACCAGGTCTTCAACATGAAACTCGCCGGGTTCAAGCGGTAATCGGTCTTCTGGTGGTACTAGCAGCTGAGCCCCGCGCAGATCTTCTGCCTGGTCGCGGTAGTTAATACCCGCTAGCTTCACCAGGTAGTTTTTGGTGCCTTCTAAATAGCGACCGCTGGTGAGTTTGATGGATACGGGGTCTTTCCCAGACTTCTTCAGCCAGCGCTCGCCAGGATCTAAAAAGCGTTCAGGAAAATCACTTTCCGGATATACCTTCACGTGGCCATTGAGTCCGTGCGCGCCCACAATGCGCCCAATCAGCAGCCAATTGTCCGCTGTTTCCTTGTTCTCCATATTGCTGTGACCCATAAGCTGTAATCTCTAAGCGGTTGCTAAAACCGGCTGAGCCGAGTACACCTTATCTGTCAGTGTAGCTAGGTGCTTAATAGCCGTAACAATTTGGTCTTCTGTGGCGGTTAGGCTAAGGCGGAAGCATTGGCGCATGTGCGGCCAGTCTTTGCCTTTGAGGCTGCTGGTGAGCCCTGGGAAGAAGGGACTGCCAGGAACAATAATGACGCCGTATTTTTTCAGCTCGTTGTAGAATTCCCAGTCAGTCATAGGGAGGTTATCGAACCAGAGCCAGGCAAAGATTGCGCCTTCACCTCGGTGTAAGCGCCAGGGTACTTTGTTTGGCATGGCTTTGGTGAGGGTGTCTTCTAAAACGGCGAATTTGCTTTGGTAGTGAGGGCGAATAGTGTTAGCGGCAATGTTGGCGAGAGCGCCGCTGCGGATGGCTCTCGCTGCGATCGCCTGACCGTACCGACTAGAGTGAATGCACAGGTTCGTCTGAAACGCCTCTAGGATCTGAATAATTTTCTCATCACCTATTGCCATGCCTACACGCTCACCTGGTAGGCCCGCCTTCGACAGACTGATGCAGTGAACAATATTGGGCCCAAAGATAGGCGTCATTTCAGTGAAGTTCAGCGCTGGGAAGGGCGGCGCATAGGCAGAATCGACGAACACAGGAACGTCATGCGGCGCAGCTAGGTCAGCGATTTTTTGAACTTCGTCGCCTGTGAGGACGTTCCCCGTTGGATTGCAGGGCCGAGAAAACAGCACGAAGCCTGTGTTTTTGTTGATCTCTAGCTGGTCGAAATCGGGGCGGTATTTGAACGAATGTGGATCGTCACCTAGCTCGATAAAGGGGCGGTAAGATTTTACGGCTTCGGGATAAAGGGTAACGCCGCCGTAGCCCGTATAGTCGGGGCTGAGCGGTAGGACGATATCTTTGAGCTGACCGTCGGCGTTGTAGCCCCCAAGCGCGTTGGCCGCTAGAAAGTAGAGGTTTTGGCTGCCCGGCGTAATGAGAATGTTGCGTGAGGTGAGATTGAGCCCGTAGCGAGTATTGAAGTCGTCACGAACGGCTTCAATTAGAGGCTCATAGCCCTGGCTGGCACCGTAGCGGCAGACGACTTCGCCGTATTCGTCGCTGGCGAGTAGATCAGCGGTGCAGTCGCGCCAGAGCTGCTCTACTTCTGGCAAAATGACGGGGTTACCCGCACTGAGATTAATAAACTCTTGCCCGCTACCCTTATTGGAGTTGAGGGTTTCAATAATGTCTTTCATAATCGCGCGCACCCCGGTCAGGTGAGACATGCGATCGCCAAACTGGGTAAGAGCAAGAGTCATGATAAGTGTGGGTTTGAAGGTAAGTCAGCGTGGCCTAGGAAAATCTTTCTCACGGCATATTCGATTCAATATAACCTTATTTAATGGGTAAGTCTTACTGCGATTTCGCCGTAGCCAGGTCTTTTAAGGTTACAGGTCATACCTATACCTTCCGTGAAATCCCATAAAATTTCCAGTCTTTTACCGCGCTCTATTGGCTTATTCTGTGCTCTGGCAACTCGATTTTTACCGCCGCCCGCTTGAAGATGCTGGCGGTAATCCGCTGTGGGAGCTGTTGATTTGCGATGCTCACAGGGCGTTCACCTATGGTTCATTTTGTACTCAGGGTGAGGCAGGGGCTCCCTGGATACGACAGCAGCTAGAGAAGGCTTGCGATCGCGCTGGCTATCAGCCCACCTACATCGAGATATTTCGCCCACAGGCCGTGAGCCTGGTCGAAGTTGCCTGCCGTGAGCTGCCCATTAGCGTACGGCCCAATAGAGATACACCCGCGTTAAAGCAGTGGCTTCAGCAACGAGCCGCCTGGTATCCGTCGCTAACAAATTACGTTCGTCAGCCCTACGAACCCATCGCTCTAGAGCGGCCTGCGCCTGTTCCAATTGGCGATCACCTGATGGGAGATCGCTGGCAGTTTGCGGCGATAGGCGTTGCCGATTTGCAGCGGCTGCAGCATGAGCCTATCCCTATTCAATCCGTGCCGCCTGAGATCATGCCGATCAACCTGGGCTTGCCCAGTACTTTGCCGATTCCCGGCGTTATTATCGACGGTGGTCGGCGCTCGATGATGCTAGCTCAGTGGCTACAGAGTGCGAATCCGGTAATGCTGCAGTACATTGCCGGGGGGCCAGATGGGCTGCTGCTAGAGGCTGGATTGACCGACCGGTGGATTTTAGCGACGTTTGAGGATAAGGATGTCGCGGCAGCCGCTCGCACGTTTACAGAGCGGAAGATCGCCGCTGACGGATTGCATTTCTTGTTGGTGCGGCCCGATGATTCTGGGATGACGTATACCGGACTGTGGCTATTGCAGCAGACGCCGGGGAAGGCCGTAGTTCGAGCGCAGTCCTAATGAGCGCTAGGCCTCGGGGCAATCAGCGCTAGGCCTTGGAGCAATCAGCGCTAGGCCTTGGAGCAATCAGTGCTAGGCCTTGGAGCGCGGATAGTGCATAACTAACACCGAGGTCTCTGAGTGCGTGCGGGTAATTGCCTCGGGGACAACGCCCAGTGCAGACTGCCGAACGGCAAGCATTTGCTTGTGCGTATTCACTTCTAGAATCAGCAGGTCATCTGGCTGAATGCGCTTGGAGATGCGGTTGATCAGTTTGCCCTTTGCCTGCTCTAGCTGAATATCTGGGCTGATACGATCGATTTCTTCTCCCGTGAGCTGCCTTTCTTTAATGGCCACGACAATCAGTACCTGTAGGGTCGCTTTGAGTTCATTGGCGATCGCCTGAGACATTTCTAGCGTCGGTGCAAAGTTAGGTGAAAGTGCCTGCTGCTTGTTGACCGCTAGTATGATTCGGCTGGTGCTAGCGACCGGATGCGTGAAGCGAGCAATCAGCATCGGAACTTGCGATCGCCTCGCTACGCTATCGATCACCGAGCCAAAGAAGTTGTCTTTATAGTTAGAGAATCCTTTCCAGCCGCACACGATCAGGCTGGCGTCCTGCTCTACAGACGTTCGTAAAATGCCTTTTTCAATCGAGTCATCTACCCGTCTATTGGGCTCTACCTCTACAGTCGCAGCGTGGGCCGCATCTTCAGCGGCTGCCAATAGCTGGGCCTGCTTTCGCTGGGTAGAGCTTTCTACTTTCCCTCGACGCTCGCAGAGTACATTGAGCGGTAGCAATGTGCCTTGCCCTGCCTTGGTCAAAATCAGCGCCAGCTCTAGCAGCGTATCTTCTGTTTCAGGATTCGATACGGTAACCAATACCCTTCGAGTAATATCTTTGGGCACTGCAACGGCAGTGGTCGTTCCAGGACTGACTTGGCATCCCCACCGCTGTGTGACCCAGGGCGAAAAAATAGAGGTGGCCAAAATCATCGCGACGACACCGTTGACAGTCGCTTGATCGACGAGCCCTATGTTGAAGGCTACCGTGATTGCCGCCAGGGTGGAGGCCGCTTGTGCGGTCGATAGGCCAAACATCACCATGACGTCTGGCATTTTGAACTTAAAGAACTTGCCAGCTAGCCCGGCAGCGGCGAACTTGCCGATCAGTTCCGCTACAATCATCACCGCCGCAATCAGCAGCACCTGAGGCTGACTGATTAGAACGACTGGGTCGATTAGCATGCCAACCGAGATTAAGAAGAAGGGAATGAAAAGCGCATTGCCGATAAACTGAATTCGATTCATCAACGGGCTTAGCTGTGGAATGAGCGGCGTTAGGGCAATTCCCGCTAGAAATGCGCCGATGATGGGCTCTACATCAATGACATTGGCCAGGTAAGAGATGACAAACAGGGTCGCCAGCACAAAGATAAATTCGGCGTTTTCATCGTGACCAAACTTTTGAAAGAACCAGCGGCCCAGTTTGGGTACGCCCCACAGACAGCCAAAGGTGTAGATCGCCAGCGCTGGAATGAGGAACAGCCAAAAGCCAAGGGTCAGATTGCCCTGGTACGCTTTGATGATGACCGCCAGGGTTAGCAGAGCGAGAACGTTGGTAATGAGGGTTGCGCCCAGGGTAACGACCACGGCAGGCGATCTCATAATCCCTAGCTTGCTCAGTACTGGCAAGGCCAGCAGCGTATGCGAAGAAAAGCACGAGGCAACTAGCAGGGCTGCTAACCAGTCATAGCCCAGCGCCAGCATCGCGGCGGTGCCGACCACCATGGGCAGTGCAAAGGTGATAATGCCAAAAAAAGTGGCCTTGTCTCCTTCTTCTTTAAAATCGTCCAGGCCGGTTTCTAAACCCGCCATAAACATTAAAAACAACAGCCCAACCGTACCGAGCAACACAATCGTACTGTCGCGCTGCAGTATGCCTAAGCCGTCAGGCCCGACGACAACACCCGCTAAAATAAGGCCCACAATGCCGGGCAGTTGCAGTCGCTCAAACAGTAATGGGGCCACCAGCATGATGGCCAAAATGGTCAGAAAGATAGCGACCGGATCGGTAATAGGATCTGCGAGCAGGTTAGCGATTAGCAAGGGTTAGGTGCCGAGGTGGAAGTGAGCGTAGGAAACTGTGAAGGTATCTAAACTTAAGTCATTTTGTTACAAGTAGTCTGTATCACTGAACCTGTTAATGAACGCGCGCCAGATCGCTCGTATGAGATCGCTCGTATGATCAGTCACTTTTGATATATGCCAACTATGAACAATCGGAATGTTGGCAAAAATCGCAACATTCCGATGACAACAAGATATGGCCATTCGCAAAGACACTGTTGTCTTCGCTGCTTAGCAACCGCGTTTTTAGAAAGTTAGCTTGAGGGCTGTCTCGCTTTTACAGTCGTTTTGGCAACGGCTTGCTTTTGAGTGAGCGATCGCATATCCCGCAAGAAACAGCTCACGCCAACGAATACAGTAAAGAACTCTAGCCTACCTAAAAACATCCCCACAATCTGTGTCCATAGCACGCCTACAGGCGCATCAGCTCCGGTAATACCAATAGAGAGCCCAACGGTGCCTAAGGTACTGGCGTATTCAAATAAGCATTCTTGTAAAGGATAGCCATGGCCAGCCATAATCGCCGTGCCAATGAAAAACGCGATCAGATACAAAAACACAAAAAGCGCGACCGGGCGAATATCTGCTGCTGGTAAAAAACGGCGCTGATCGCCCTGCCAAATTTCAGTCTCCTGAATAGCTCCTCTAGGCATAATCATTCGCTTAGCCTCTGCGAGCAGCGTTCTGTACAGAATATAAACCCGTAGCTGTTTGATTCCGCCTGCGGTGGAGCCTGCGCCGCCGCCGATGAGCATCAGCACAATCATCATCAGCCAGGGCAGGCTATTCCAATCGCCATAGCCCACCGTCGAGAATCCTGTCGTTGTTAGCGCCGTAATCGACTCAAACAGTGCGACTCTCACGGTTTTACCCATTGTGGGATACAGCCCTAGCACCGCGGTGCTAAAGAAGATGATGACTGCGGTGATGGGAATAAGAACGGCCTGCAATCGTACTTGACCATTGCGAATAACCGATTTGATTTCGCCTGTGAGCAGCAGGTAAATGGTGACGAAGTTCAGTCCACCGAACAGCATAAGCACAATGGTGACTGCTTCCACATAGGGACTATCCCAGTAGCCGATAGAATCTGTTCTAGTGGAAAATCCGCCGGTAGAAAGGGCGGCAAATGAGTGATTTATTGCGTCGAACCAGCCGACGCCGGACAGTCGTAGGGCAACGGTGCCGACCGCGCATAGGCCGCTGTAGATAATCAGTACAAGCTTGGCGGACCGCTGAACGTTAGGCGCGATTTGTTCGCTGCGGCCTTCGGCGCTGCTCAGGCTTGCTCCGATAGGACCAGCGATCGCACTCAGGGTAATAATCGCTAACCCCGCCCCGCCAAATAGCTCCATGATGCTGCGGTACAGCAAAATAAGCTGAGACGTTTGAGTCACATCGACCACCGACAGTCCAGTTGTGGTCCAGCCGCTGGTGGACTCAAACATCGCCTGGGTAAAGTTAAGGCCACCAATCAACAGAAAGGGCACCGTCCCAAAGAGCACTGCCGCTAGCCAGGCCATTACCACAATGACAGAGCCTTCTTGTAGTGAAAGCGTCACCCCTTCTTTGGGCGCTAGCCCTTTCCAAAGTAGGCCGCCAATAATGCTTAGCCCTAGCCCCGGTAGCAAGAATCCCCAGGCTAAATTGGCCTCTTCCGGGTATGCCAGCAGTGCCAGCAAAGGCGACAGAATCGCTAGCCCAGCAATCATGAAAATGAGTCCAGCGTAGCCAAAGACGGCTTGATAGCGCTGATGTAAGAAACTTCGATAGCGCATCGCTTAAGCGCCCTCCCCAGTCAATACCTTTTGCGCCTGACCGTACTGGTCATCTTCGCTGATGACGAGCAGGCGATCCGCTTCATGCAGATAGCTTCGCCGCTTGGCGATCAGCACACGCCCTCGCCGCACAACACAAGCGACCACCGCGCCTTGAAGATCCAAATCTTTGATCGCTCGGCCGATAGCCGGGCTGTTTGGACCCAGCACAACTTCTGTCATGGTGACGCCGCTACCCGCAACTGGCACCAGGTTACGAATCTCTTCGCTGGCGGTCTGCTGCTCAATCATGGAGCCAATAATCTCTGTGGCTGAGAAAGCGACACTCACACCCAGCTCTTCGAAAATAGCTTTGTTATCGGGGTCGTTAACGATTGCTACAGTCTGTGGTACACCGTAGCGATCTTGCGCAATCTGACAGGCGATAAGGTTGTCTTGGTCGCGGTCTGTCAGAGCCAACAGAACGTCTGCTTGATAAGCCCCTGCTTCTTGTAACACCGTGGGATCGCTGCCATCTCCGGCGATAACGGTGGCCTTGAGTCGTCTAGAAAGATCAACTGCTGCTTCTTCTTCTGGGGTAATGATGGTGAGATAGTCCCCTTTACTCGTGAATCGCCGACCCAGGAAGTAGGTGAGCTTGTCTGACCCGACTAAAATTATTCTCATTAGGCGACTCCTTCAGTAGGGGCGGACGTGCTGACCTGATGGGTATTCAGCTTTTGCATAAATGAATCGGCGGACAGCTGAGTCGGGCTGATGGTGTCAATGTCAAACTCTCTGTAGATAGCTTCACGCGCTGGATCAAATACACGCGCCAAGACCACTGGCGTTTCAAAGAAAATTCTGCCGATTTGCGCCACCATCAGATTGACATTGTCCTCTCTCGTGACCACCAGCAGACAGTCTGCTTTGTCTAGCTTTGCTTTTTTCAAAGTCGCCATTTCCGAGGCGTCACCCACAATTTGAAATCCACTAAATTCGCTAGAGAGATTTTCAAAAGCGGATTCTTTTTGATCGATGACAACAACACTGTTGCCCTCGGCGCTCAACCGACCTGCTAGCAGCGAGCCTAGCCGCCCGCAGCCGATAACAACAATATATTTAGAGGCGCTGCTATTCCCGCCTATGAGATTAGAGACCATAAAGATTAGAGACCATAGAAAGTCTGGATAAAAGAGTGGATAAATTGCAGCAGCTTGACGAAAACGTCCGAGGCGCTGAAGGTCCTTGAAATACCCTCACAGGCCATAAAAGAGAGCCTTAGGCAAGAGCGCCTGAGAAAAGAAACCTTTAGAAAAGAGACCTTGCAGAAGAGACTTTAGAAGCTCTACAAGCTTTAGAAAAGTCGGCTTTGCTATGACCTATACTTGTCAAAAGCTAGGCATAGACTTGGGATCTCTAGCGGCTCTATCTAAGTTCTGACTTGCGCTGGCGTAGCTTGGATCAAGATCGAGCGCGACTCGATAGTTCTTTAGCGCCTCAGACTGGTCGCCAGAGATCTCTGATAATTCTCCAAGTAGGTTGAAGCCTTCTGCTTTTTCTGGGTGGAGACCAATGCATTTTTTCGTCAGGGCGATCGCATCTTCATAGTCTCCAGCCGCTGCCACCTTACGTGCCTGGGCAATCTGCGCATCGTAATCATCGGTTGTCATGGGTTCGCGGTTCAAAACCCGCTCCACCAGTTCTCTCAGTTCACTGGGTGTAAATGGCTTTTGCAAATAGTCAATGGCCCCTAGCTTCATTGCTTCTACCGCGTTGTCTACCGAGCCATGGGCTGAAATCATCACTACTTTCAGGGCAGGACGCTGTGTTTTAGCCGCTTGCAAAACCTCAATGCCATCCATTCCTGGCATTTGAATATCGAGCAACAACAGATCGATATCGGACGTTTCTATCTTTTCAAGCGCCGTTTTGCCATCGGTTGCAGTGGCTACTTCGTACCCTTGCGAAGCGAGCGCTTGACTGACGGTAAGCCGAATACTCTTCTCGTCGTCAGCCACCAGTATATTTGCGCTGGGCATGAGGCGATCTCCCTTTTTAACTGAATAGATTAAAGTAAATAGACACGATGTGAATATTCTGTTGTTTTAGATTGGTTGCGCTGAACCGCTCAGCAATGCTTCAAAAGTGCATTATCTCGGAAGAAAACTTGCTTAGAAGAAGACTTGCTTAGAAGAAGACTTGAAAAAAACATTACTTTAGAGCCAATGTATACGAACTCAAGTGCGGTGAATACAGCCTTAGGGAGGAATACTGTTAACTTCAGATCTGTCTTGTCCTGATAAGTCAACTGTTTGACGGTTAGTCGATTGACCGGTTGCTGTTTTAGCAGTAACCTCCGCCATGGCTTTTACTGTTGCCTTCACCGTGGGCAGCGTAAAGCTAAAGGTACTGCCCTCACCCGGCTTGGAATCGACCCAAATGGTGCCGCCGTGGGCTTTGATGATTTCCTTGCAGATAGCCAGTCCTAGCCCTGTGCCACCGACGTCTTTTTCTGTTTTAACCTGAACAAACTTCTCAAAAATTTTGCTTTGATAGGCCACGTCAATGCCAGGGCCGTCATCAATGACCGCGATAGAGATCCAATCGCCATGCGCTTTTGCTGCGACCTCAATAGTCTCTTTGGCGTAGCGCAGTGCATTGGCAATCAGATTGGTTAGAACCCACGTGATCTTGTTTGGGTCAGCGTTGACCGGTTTTAGCGAGTCTGACAGCGTGCTGAACAGGTGAATATCTTTTTCTTTAGCCTGAATTTGCAAGAGCTCAATTGCCTTTTCTACCAGCATTTTGGGGTGTGTTTGTGTCTGTGCCAGCTCAATTTTTCCAGACTCAATTTTTGAAAGATCCAACAGATCGTTAACCAGGTCTCTGAGCCGCTGAACGTCTTCCTGCGCAGTTTGCAGCAGCTCTACTTCTGTTTCTGATAGTTTGGTTTGAGCGGTCTCTTTTAAGAGATCAATGCTCATCGCCATGCCGGTTAGCGGTGTTCTCAGCTCATGAGAAGCCGTCATGACAAACTCACTCTTAAGCTGATCTATTTGTTTGAATTTGGTGACATTCTGTAGCAGCAGCACGACGCCAAGCTGACGGTTGTCTGGCGTCGTAACTGGGGTTGTCAGATACTGGTAATGCTCTGTGGTACCGCGCTCAATGGTGATTTCGTTGGGTGCTTCTTGTTGTGATGGGGAGGCTGATGGGTTGATGTCTTCATTGGCTGCTGAGATTGCGCCGTCATTAATGGCCCCCTGAAGCCGCTCATATAGCGTCCGATCGTCTGTTACTTCTAAGAAGTGCCGATTCAGCGCGATGCTCACCCTAGTACCAAATAAATTTGCCGCTGCTGGGTTAATGGCAACAATCTGTAGCTGATCGTTTACTACCACGATGCCATCACTCAAGCTGTGAATAATCGCTTCGCTTCGTTGCTTCTCGGCCACCAAATTATCTAGATTGAGCGCTCTGAATGCCTGCAAGCGGCTGCTCATCGTGTTGATCTCTTCAGACAGCTGGCCCAGCTCGTCTTTAGAGGTTACTGGTAGCTGTACGTCATAGTCGCCATCTGCAATTTGTTCTGCTGCGCCGCGAATCGCCCTTACCGGGCGCACCAAACTGCGAGAGAGTAGCCAGCTGACGATAAAGCCTGCTGTTGCCGCGCTTAGCCCGGCGATCGCTACAGAAATAATTGCCTGCTCGGAAGTTGTTGCCGCCCTTTCTGACGCTTCCGTCATGGCGGTTTGGTTTAGCTCCCGTAAGCTGGCGGCGCTTTCGCGAACGGCCTGAAACTGAGGGCGAACAAGCGCTTCGTAGGTTTCAAAACTGTTTTGTGCGGTGGGCGATCGCAGCTGATCGACACTCAGTAAATACTGCTGATAGCTTTCTTCTATAGCCGCTAGCGTTTCTGTTTCATCTTCTAGCGTGACGTTATCTTTGGCTCTCCCTAGCCACTGCAAGAATGTAATCTGGTTCTCTCGAAATAAGCCCAGCCCTGCCTCGGTATCGTCTAGCAGCGCAATCAGCGTCGCACTATCTTGCCGCTCTAGCGAATCAATCATGCCATCTGCTGCGCGAATGCTCAGATAGTTCTCTTGTAAAATGCCTTCGCTGGCTAGGCCCAGTCGGCGCAGGTTAAAAACACCCCACAGTCCTACCAAAACTACAAGCGTCAGGCTAAAGACATATCCTGAAAGAATTTTTCCCTGTAGTTTCATGGGTTTTATGCTTCAGTTTTAAAGGGGAGTGGCACGCTATACGCCACAAATACCAAGATGTTTAACGATTTTTCCTCTTCCTAATGGAATAGCTGCCCCTATCTTCTGACAGAGGCAGCTATTTCTCGCGGTTGGTTCTCGTACCTGGCGTTAATTCAGCCCTAGCGTCAAATCAGGCTTAGTACTTGCGTTGCTTCGCTATTGCGATTTGACTGCTGTAGAAGAACCGCAAGCTCACGGTAAGCGGCCTCTAATCGAGGCGGTAATGCAGACTCGCTCTGCTGATGACGAATGGACTCTGCAAGCTCGACGACCTGATTAAACGCCTCAATGGCGGCGTCAGCCTGCCCCTGTTCTGCGTAGGCTTGGCCGATATTAACCAGCAGATGCGCTTCTTGCACGGGCCGATTGAGCTCTCTGAAAATGACGAGCGCCTGCTGATAGGCCTCAAGGGCTGTATCGAAGTCCTGGCTAAGCGCCGCTGCGCGGCCCAAGTTATTGAGTACGGTGACCTCTTGCGGGCGATCTCCTAGCTGCTGTGCCAACAAGAGCGACTGCTGGTAATACGCAATCGATTGTTCATACTGACTGAGAACAAAGTAGGCATACCCTAACTCTGAAAGCGATTCGGCTTCGACTCGGGTATGGCTGTTGGCCTGTGCGATCGCTAATACCTGCTCTTGAAACGCAATACTTTGAGCGTAGTCTTCCACGTCGCCGTAGGTATCGGCTAGCAGTGAGAGAATAATCCGTTCGCCTGTTGTATCTTGAGTCTGCTGGTAGCGATTGAGGCTGATTTTGTAAGTTGCGATCGCCTCTTCAAACTGTCCATCCAGTCGATAGGCGCTGCCCAGATTTAGAAAGGCACTCGGCTGCTCATCAGTAATCCCTAAGCTGTCGTAAATACTAATTGCCTGACGGCTCATGCTGATGGCCTCAGCCGGTCGGTCAGTCAGGCGATAGACCACGCTAAGATTTTCCAGCATCCGCGCTTCTTTCTCGGGCACCTCCCCGACTCGGTATAGCAGCATGGCCTGCTGCCAGTGTTCAAAGGCTGTGACTTTATCGCCCTGTGTGAAGGCTTGAACCCCCAAATCAGCTAGCTGGTCTGCCCTGTACACTTCCTCACTGGTAACCGGAAGAATGTCTGCCGTAGATTGCATCAGCGCCGGCCCTAGATCTGTCGGTGACACCGCGCTTACAGGCAGTGCTCGCATGCCGAGTGTCAGGAGACTCATACCAAAAGCACCTATGGCAAAAGGCAGCGGCCTGAACGTTTCGCGCTCCAATTTTCTAAGCGGTGAAGACGCCATCCGAGCGATCGTCGTAGCTGTGGAATGGGTGTCTTGGCGATTGAAAAAAAGCATAGTTCGCAGCGGATACATCTATCATGATTTCCGTTATGCCACTGCGCTCAAAGTCCTGGAATCCGGGTGTTAGTGAGCTTATGTCAAAAAACATTTTGCGCGGACTGCCTTTAAAGACTGATGCGAACGGTAGAATTTCCCTTGACAGCGCAATAGGAAAAATTGATGGTCGCCTCCGCAACGAATTCTCCCATCGACAATGGCCCAGTCAACAGTGGCCCAGTCAAAATTGGCATCATTGGCGGCAGCGGTCTCTATCAGATGAATGCACTGACCGATGTGCAAGAGGTAAGCGTAGAAACCCCTTTTGGCGCTCCGTCTGACGCGCTCATTGTCGGCAAGCTGGACGGCGTTTCCGTTGCATTTTTAGCTCGACATGGCCGAGGACATACGCTGTTACCGTCCGAGCTGCCTTTTCGTGCCAATATCTACGCGATGAAAAGTCTGGGCGTGGAGTATCTGATCTCGGCTTCAGCGGTAGGGTCGCTGAAAGAAGAAGCTAAGCCAGTCGATATGGTCGTGCCCGATCAGTTTATTGACCGAACTAAAAATAGAGTCTCTACTTTCTTTGGTGAGGGGATCGTTGGACACATCTCATTTGGTGACCCGGTGTGTAACAACCTGGCAAAGGTGGTCGCTGATTCGGTAGAGAGTCAGCAGCTAGAAGGGGTGACACTGCACCGAGGCGGCACCTATGTCTGTATGGAGGGACCCGCTTTTTCGACCAGAGCAGAGTCGAATTTGTATCGCAGCTGGGATGCTACGGTAATTGGCATGACAAACCTGCCAGAAGCGAAGCTAGCCCGTGAGGCGGAGATTGCCTATGCCACGCTAGCAATGGTCACAGACTATGACTGCTGGCACCCAGATCACGACAGCGTGACGGTGGAGATGGTGATTGGCAATCTGCAAAAGAATGCGGTGAATGCGCAGAAGGTGATTAGGGAGGTGGTGCGTCGATTGAGTGAGCACCCACCCACCTCAGAAGCGCACTCGGCGTTGAAGTTTGCGGTGATTACCCCTTTAGATAAAGCACCTGCTGCGACCAAAGAAAAGCTGGGCCTGCTGCTGAAGAAGTACATGTAGGCCATATGTAGGCCGTCTACGTAAAAGCAGGATAAGCATGACCACATACGGGTCTCATGCTCATCCTGCCTTATTCTGTATCTATACTTGGTCTCTATTTCTTTGTGAATGCCTTCTTTGAGGCGGCCAGAAAGTCTAGATCAGCTTTGCTTTGCTCAAGCCGAAATACAGACCCATGGCTGCTCCGAACAATACTCCCAACCAGACTACATAAATGACTGCGCCGCCCATAGTTTTCTCCTAAACTTGTATTCTAAACACCTTCTTATTGAATCATAAACCACCCACCCCCACCATGATGACTACGAAGACTACCATCCGCGTCAATATCCCTCAAGACGCCTACGATGTTCGCATCGCGCCCGGTGGATTGGACTATCTGGGGGCGTGGCTATCTGCAGAGGGAACGCCACTGGTAAAGCCAGGACAAAAGGTGTTAGTGGTGTCGAATCCAGTTGTGTTTGAGCTGTATGGAGAACGTGCGATCGCCTCGCTTACCCAAGCAGGCTATCAGGTTTGCCAATGCATTCTCCCTGCGGGCGAACAGTACAAGAACATGGCGTCCATCGAAAAAATTCACGATGCTGCCTACGAAAACCGCCTAGAGCGCAGTTCGGCCATGGTGGCCTTAGGCGGTGGGGTGATTGGTGATATGACTGGGTTTGCTGCCGCCACCTGGCTGCGAGGAATCGCTGTTGTGCAAGTACCTACCTCGCTATTAGCCATGGTAGACGCTTCAATGGGTGGCAAGACCGGTGTGAATCATCCGAAGGGAAAGAACCTGATTGGCGCGTTTCATCAGCCGCGTATGGTGCTGATTGATCCACAGGTATTAGAGACCTTACCTGTGCGGGAATTTCGAGCGGGTGTGGCGGAAGTCATCAAATACGGTGTGATTTGGGACGAACCTCTGTTTGAGGCCCTAGAAGCTGCTAACAGACTCGATGACTTTACTGAAGTAAGTGATGACCTGTTGCAAACGATGCTGAAACATTCCTGCCAGGCCAAAGCAGACGTGGTGAGTCAGGATGTAAAAGAGGCTGGAATTCGCGCTATTTTGAACTACGGTCATACGGTTGGTCACGCTGTAGAAAGCTTGACTGGCTACAGCAAAATCAACCATGGCGAGGCGGTGGCCATTGGGATGGTCGCAGCAGCAAGAATTGCCGAGGCAATGAATGAGAGTGATTGGGATGGCGCTGCGACTGCTCGGCAGCAGGTTTTACTAGAGAAAACTCAGCTGCCGACTCAACTGCCTGATGGCATTAACATCGATGAGATTTTAGTCGCGCTAAAGAGTGATAAGAAGGTGAGCGAAGGCAAGGTTCGCTTTGTGCTGCCAAAGAAACTGGGCGAGGCATTTGTAACGGACCAAGTAAGTGATGAAGGGGCTCGGCGGGTATTAAAAGCTATAGTGACTGAATAGAGCTTTTACGCTCAAGACATATGTCTTCTTCATCCGAAGTCTATAGCGAAATTATCAAAACGGCGTCAAAGGTATTCTCAGGTGTTTCACTTGCGCTTGCAGCATTCATCAGTATTGTTTTTATACTTGTGTTGGATGTCCCCGGTAATACAGTAAAAGTAGGTGGTTATGATGTTGTTTTTACGCCTGCTTTAGCACTTTGGGCGGTCTCGCTTTCGGTTCTCTTTCTATCGCTTTCCTGTTTAACGCTTGGCCTTCTATTACTGATAGATACAGAAAATGATGCTAGCTATGACAATTAAACAAACCGCTTTGTTTGGGATATTCATACTGGTAGCTGGCTACAGTCTGTTTATTGGTGCGATTTATTTAAGTATTAAGCACGATGTTCTAGGAAAGATGTTTCCGGACTCAAAGGCTGCTGGCGATAGAAAAAACTAGAGTTCATGATTCCGTCATTTTTGTAATGAGTGTGCTGGTAAGCTAGCGACTAGACTGAACCATGAGTGGCGTGTTCTGGTTCAATGCGAAGGTTTAAACTGACTCTATTCAGTGCTGGAGTTTTAGCACCGAATAGAGTCAGTCAGCGGTGTTGTTTCACCATTATGCAGCAAGGTCAAACAACAGAACTTCTGGTGTTGAATCACTATCCGTAACAGAGAGAGAGACTAGATCTGCTAAGGCAACACCGTCTCCGGCTTTCAGCGTTTGACCGTCTAGTTGTAGAGCACCTTTGACAACCTGAAGCCAGGCTTTTCGATTGGGTGACAGGTTGTAGGTAAGATGAGTACCTTCAGCGATAGTCGCCGCGTAGAGACTGACATCTTGGTGAATCGTGATAGAGCCTTCTCGGCCATCGTGTGAGCCCACTAAGCGCCACTGGTCTTGTCTGGTATCGGGTGCAAAGTGCTTCTGCTCGTAGCTAGGGGTGATACCTTTCTCTTCTGGCAAAATCCAGATTTGTAAGAAATGAACAGGATTCTCTTGAGAGGCGTTCATTTCACTGTGCATGATACCTGTTCCGGCGCTCATACGCTGAACATCACCGGGGCGGATAACAGAACCGGTCCCCATGCTGTCTTTGTGGCCCAGCTCTCCTTCAATGACGTAGGAGATGATTTCCATATCGCGATGGCCATGGGTCCCAAAACCTGCACCTGGCACAACGCGGTCTTCATTGATAACGCGTAGGTCGCTAAAGCCCATATTTTTAGGGTCCATGTAGCCACCGAAGGAAAAGGTATGCTGACTATCGAGCCAGCTGAACCTAGAAACGCCACGATCTTCTGCTTTTCGAATTGCTAACATGTGTGGTCTTTACCTCCGCAAAACGGTTTTTTGTGCGGTTTTTTTGCTTGCTTCTATTATGCATTGACTCTTAAAAAATAACAATATGTAATATTATTGACTAATTGTATCTTTTATAAATACAATCTTGCTATTGTTGTTTGAGCGTTTGATGGACAAGCTAGAGGGTATGCGGGCGTTCGTTGAGGTTGTGAACCACAGTGGGTTTGCCGCTGCGGGCCGGCACCTAGGACAGTCCCGATCAGTGGTGAATAAACTGGTGGCCCAACTGGAAAAGGATTTGGGTGTGCAGCTGCTGCAACGGACGACCCGTCGGGTGAGTCCGACTGATATGGGTCGAGCTTACTATGAGCGCTGTACAGATATTTTGGCAGAGGTGAAGGCCGCAGAGCTGTCGGTTGCCCAAATGCAGGTAGAGCCAAAAGGAACGCTGCGGATCAATGCGCCGATGTCATTTGGAACGATGCATTTGGGCGCGGCGATCGCACATTTCATGCACCGCTATCCCGAGATACAGGTTCAACTGACGCTGAGCGATCGCTTTGTTGACCTGATTGAAGAAGGGTTTGACGTTACGCTGCGAATTTCTGAAGCCCAGTCTGAAGACGTTCTGATTACCCATCAGCTGGCGTCGGTTCGCCGAGTCCTCTGTGCTTCTCCTGAGTATTTGCAGGAAAAGGGCACACCCACTCATCCTGATGAGCTTAAGCAGCACAGTTGCTTGAAGTATGGACATTTATCGGCTGGCAGTCGGTGGCAGCTTATGGGCCCTGAAGGTCGCCGCCATACGGTATCGATTAAATGTCGGTGCTACTCCAATAATGGAGAGGTTTTAAGAGAAAGTGCGATCGCTAGCGTTGGCATTGCTTTACTGCCCACATTCATTGCTGGTGAAGCCATCAAGTCGGGTGCTCTTAGCATTGTGCTACCCGACTATTACCCCACGCCGCTTCAGGCCCGACTTTGCTATGCTGCAAACCGACATCTATCTACTAAAATTCAGCTGCTGACCGCTTTCTTGCAAGACTGGTTCAAACAGCCTGACTGGGAGTAGCGCTCTGTAGAATTAGCGCTCTGGGGAAAAGCTCTGTAGAAAAAGCTTTGTAGAAAAAAGCTATGTAGAAACAGAGACAGAAGAAGTATCGGTCTGTTTCCCTCGGGTCTTAGCTAGCTGCTCAGAGACCGCTGCAACTTCTTCTAGGCGGGCCGCTTCAGCGTCTTCTGCTTCAGCCTCTTCCGTCTTAATCTCTTCTGGCTCAGTTTTTTTGGCCTCAGTCTCTTTCTTCTCCGCCTTTTCCACTTTATCTGTCTTTGCTTTTCCCTTTGCCGTCTTGACTTCACGGGTAGGCGGCGCTTCTGTCACGCTAACACTATCAGTCGCTACCTCAGCTGTCGCAACAGCGCTTTCTGTCGCCTGAGCAAGTGCTAGTGTCTCTGCTTCAATATCTTCTTGAATGCGTTTGGAGACAAAGGAAACAAAGCTAATGCTGATAAATCCTGCGCTAAATAGCATCCAGCCATCAAGCACGTACGTCATGAAATGGTTGAGTTCGCTAATAGACATAGGATTGCTCCTTGCTTAACTAAAGAAGTCGATAATAAATGACTGAACTGAACGAATGTGCAATGAGCCTATTATGCGGGTTGGGCCGCTGATATTCAACGTTTTGTTGAGACCGGTTGACTTCGATTACGCCTGCTCACAGGTTCTATGCGCTCATGGGGGCGCTCATGTGTTTTAGCTTTGTGTGCTGTGAAAGTCGTAAAATTGAAGTGTTATCTCATAGGTTTGCCTTGGTAGAGGCTGGCCTGACTATTCGGACAGCTATGGTTTCTAGTACTCACTCGGTTTCGACCAGTTCTACGGTTTCTGCTTCATCTTCATCTGCTGAGACGACTCATCAGCCTAGTTCACAGACGAGCGAGAATTCGTCACGGGTCGCTTCGGTTAGCCGCACGACAAAGGAAACAGATGTGCAGGTCACGCTCAACGTGGATGGTACAGGCAAGTGTACGGCAGACACGGGCATTCCGTTTTTAGACCATATGCTCCATCAGATCTCGTCTCATGGCCTATTTGATCTTGAGGTGCGAGCAACGGGGGATATTGAAATCGATGACCACCACACCAATGAAGATGTCGGCATTACGCTAGGGATGGCGTTGAAAGAGGCGTTGGGCGATCGCAAAGGCATCACTCGCTTTGGCCACTTTGTTGCGCCCCTAGATGAAGCCCTTGTGCAAATTTCGCTAGATTTCTCTGGCCGCCCTCATTTGAGCTATGGCTTAGAAATTCCGACCCAGCGAGTCGGCACGTACGATACGCAGCTGGTGCGCGAGTTCTTTGTGGCGATTGTGAATCATGCGCAAATGACGCTGCATGTGCGTCAGCTAGATGGTATCAACTCGCACCACATTATTGAGGCCACGTTTAAGGCATTTGCCAGGGCGATGCGGATGGCGACTGAAGTCGATGCTAGACGCGCTGGGACTATTCCAAGCTCCAAAGGCATTTTGTAAAGAGAGCGTTTTGTAAAGACTGTCTTATAAGACAGTAAAAAAGGCTGTGAGAATTTAGAGTTTGCCTCTAGCTCTCGCAGCCTTCGTTTGTGATTCTCTTTTCTAGACGCTCTACTGGATGCCTTTGCCTATATGCCTTTGTCTATATGCCTTTATTTAGATGCGGTGAGGCTTACAGCAGTTACGTCGCCAGTAGTCGGCGGGCTGGACCATTTGTTGGCGAAGGTTCGATTTGTGAGCTTTATTCCCTTCTTTTTGAGAGGTGGCCTCTTGGTCGTCAATCTTGCCTTCGCTTATGGCAGTATTGACGTTCTCAACTGTCCGATTCTCTATGCCTTCTTTTAAGAAGACATTTTCTTTGGCTTGAGGCCTACGGCTTGCGCTTACGACCTCGTCTTTAGAGAAGTCGATCTTAGATTCGGCGCTTTGGTTTTTATAGGTTTTTGTTTTCTGCGGTGTGATAGCTGGCATGGTTTTAGTCGGTGACGTCTGTAACGATTTTGCAAAGCTGAATTCAGGTGGCGCTTACTGAATCAACGTCCTTGTAATTGGACGTAGTTGTATTGACCTTTCAGTAAGCGTAAAATAAGCAGAGGGGCGATTGCGACCACCTTTTGGCTGTTTAAAGAGTGCTTCGATAGATGGATTGAGAGGGCTTACTGGGGCAATAAGTGCGAAAGTTGCTATATAAGTATTTTGGCTTATTTATGAGAAATGTTCCCACTTCTTGATGAAATATTAATCAACCGCAATAAATTCCTGTGAAGATCAGTGTTTTCTCGTATCTAGAAAGTGTTAGTCAGTCAGTCTTGTGCTTGTGCCGAGCCTTTAGAAGCCTTTAGAAGTCTTTAGAGCAGAGCTACCGAGAAAAGCGACTGCTTTGAATCCTCGCCTTTAACAGCTTTTATGACTCTTCTCGATACCTCAGCTTCTTTTTCCTCTGAACAATCTTCTGAGCAGTTTGCTGTGATAGGTGCCAATTTTTTGCGAGCGCTAAGTTTTGCTGCTAAAAAACACCGCAATCAGCGACGCAAAGATAGTGCTCAAACGCCTTATATCAACCATCCGATTGCGGTGGCCGATATTTTGCTCAACGAGGCGGGTGTGACGGATGAAGTGGTGCTGATGGCGGCGCTGTTGCACGATACGGTAGAAGATACCGATACGACGTTTGAAGAGCTAGAGCAGCACTTTGGTCAGGTGGTGTGTGGTGTGGTAGCAGAGGTAACAGATGATAAGTCTTTGCCTAAGGCGGTTAGAAAGCAGCGGCAGATTGATCATGCGGCTGAGTTGAGCGATCGCGCCAAACTGGTCAAACTCGCCGACAAAATTTCCAATGTAAGAGACACCGCATCTTCTCCCCCTAAAGACTGGCCGACAGCGCGCATTGACGAGTATCTAGAATGGGGAAAGTCGGTTGTTCGGCCTATCCGGGGGACGCATGCCCGGTTAGAGTCGTTATTTGACCTGGCTTATATTGAGGGGAAAGGTGCGATCGCGCTCCACAACGCTGAGTGACCTTTTGCGATATTGCGATACAAGTATTTACTGATGTTTACACGCTGAAACGAGAAAGACAAAACTTTCTAAGTATATCTGCTGTTTGTGTATTTTTCTAGGTATTATCCTGAAAAATGCTGACAACTAATGGCAGGCTCAATTAAGAGAATTTTGTTTGTGGCAGCGAACCCCCAGTGTACAGACCGGTTGAGTCTAGATGAGGAAGCAAAGGAAATTCGGCAGGGTTTGGAGCGCTCTTCGGGGCGTGACCGGTTTGAGATTATTACCCGGTGGGCGGTAGGTGCTGAAGAGCTGCGGCGCTCGCTGCTGGATATATCGCCGCAAATAGTTCACTTTTCTGGGCATGGGGCGGGCGCAGATGGGCTGATGCTGCATGCTGGCGAGGGCCAGGCCAAATTGGCAAGCGGTGCGGCGCTGGCGAATTTGTTTGAGCTATTTGCAGACGAAATTGAGTGCGTGTTGCTCAATGCCTGCTATTCGGAAGCGCAGGCGAAGGCGATTCACCAGCATGTGGACTATGTCATTGGGATGACCCGAGCGGTGGGCGACCGGGCCGCGATTAAGTTTTCAGTGGGCTTTTATGATGCGCTGGGCGCAGGTAGGCCTTACGACATTGCCTACAAATTTGGCTGTAGTGCAATCGATTTTGAAGATGTGGTGCAGAGCCTAACGCCGGTTTTGATGGCAAGAGGCGAGGCTGCCGTAGAGGCTGCCATAAGTGACGATGCAACCTCTGTGAAAGCAAACACGAACGAGCCTCTTATATCTGAGTCTAGAGATATTTTCCTTACGCCGCCTGTGTCTGAAGAGATTCCCTCATCAGGAAATGATCAGGTGGCGACAGGTGTGAGCTTGGAGAATCCGGAGGGACAAGTGCCATTGCGATCGCCCTTCTATGTCAACAGGCCACCGATAGAAGCCGATTGCATTGCTGAGATTGAGAAACCCGGGGCGCTGATTCGGATAAAAGCGGCTCGACAGATGGGGAAATCTTCTTTGATGTCTCGCATTCTGGCACATAGCACTCAGCAAGGTTATTGCAGCGTACCTATTTACTTTCAAGAGGCAGACGGTGAGGTTTTCGAAGATCTTGAGCCTTTTTTGCGCTGGTTTTGCGCCATTATTGCCGAGGAACTGACGCTGGAAATTCCCATCGATCAGATTTGGCAGTCTAGCGCCTTGGGAAATAAGCGTAAGTGTACAAACTTTTTTCAGAAGTATGTGCTGCCACAAATTAAAAAGCCGCTGGTGCTGGGGTTAGATGAAGTTGATCTGGTCTTTCAGCATTTGAAAATTGCTCAGGACTTTTTTGCCTTGCTGCGTACCTGGCATGAACGGGGAAAGAACCAGTTAACCTGGCAGAACTTGCGGCTGGTGATTGTGCATTCGCGTGAGGTATATATTCCGCTAGATATGCATCAATCGCCGTTTAATGTGGGGATGCCAGTGGAGCTACCAGAGTTTTCGGCGCAGCAGGTAATGGATTTGACGCAGCGTCATGGACTGGCGATCGCAGATAAAGATGTGATGGCGCTGATAGATATGGTAGGAGGACATCCTTATCTGGTACGGGTAGCACTGTATGAGCTGGCGAGAGGGCGATTGAACATAGCGCGTTTGCTGAAGGTTGCGCCAACAGAAGAAGGCCCCTATGAGGATCACTTACGGCGACATCTGGCTAATTTGAACGGAGATGACAGGCTAGTAAAGGCAGTACAAGAGATGATCAATAGCGCTGTACCCGTGGCGATTGGCACAGACGAGGCGTTTCAGCTAGACAGTATGGGATTAGTTCGACGCCGGGGAAATGCGGCAGAGCCGCTGTGTGATTTATATCGGCAGTATTTTCGGGAGCGGCTATAGGCTGGGTTGCAACTCATGGCATCGTATTCTTCTCCTTATCAGATTGGCGGTAGTTTACAGCTGGATGCACCGACCTATGTGACACGGCAGGCAGATAGCGATCTGTATAACGGGCTGAAAGCTGGTGAGTTTTGCTATGTACTGAACTGCCGGCAAATGGGAAAGTCCAGTTTGCGTGTACAGACAATGGCGCGCTTGCAGGCCGAGGGCGTGGTCTGTGTTTCGGTGCAGATGACAGACATTATTGATGAGGAAATTACGCCGGAACAGTTTTATGCAGGGGTGATCGACAGTATTACTCAGGATTTAGAGCTTAACTTTGACCCGATGGCCTGGTGGGCCGTTAATACGCATCTGTCGTTGGTGAACCGATTTAGTAAGTTTTTGGAGGCGGTGCTATTACAGCAGGTCTCCGGGGAGCTGGTAATTTTCATCGATGAGATTGATCGAGTCTTAAGTCTGCCATTCAAGGTCAATGGGTTTTTTGCAGCTATCCGGGAGTGTTACAACAAGCGGGCAGATAATCCGGTATATCGGCGGCTGACATTTACTCTGTTGGGGGTGGCCACACCATCAGATTTAATTGCAGATGCGCAAAGTACGCCCTTTAATGTGGGGCGCGCCATTTCACTAACAGGTTTTACGGCGCACGAAGCTCAGCCCTTGGCAGCTGGCCTAGGCGTGGCTAACGCTACAGAAACCCTAGACGCTATTTTGAACTGGACGGGTGGACAGCCCTTTCTGACTCAGAAGATTTGTCGCCTGGTAGAAAAACAATTGCAGCAGACAACAGACATACAGGATTCGTTATCTACTGCGACAGCGTGGGTTGACAAGCTGGTACAAGCGTATGTCATCGATAGCTGGCAGTCGAACGATGAACCAGAACATTTGCGGACGATTCGTGATCGGCTGCTAAAAGATGAGCAGCGAGCAGCTAGACGGCTAGGGCTGTATCAACAGATTTTGACACAGAACGGTTTGCGAACCAGTGGGGCAACAACAGATCCGAGTCGGGATTATATTGAGCTACGGTTATCGGGAGTGGTGGTAGAGCAGCAGGGCCAGCTACAGGTTTATAACCGAATTTATGCAGCAATTTTCACTTCTGACTGGGCAGCGCAGGAACTAGCAAATTTACGGCCGTATGCGGATACGATTACGGCTTGGTTGCTCTCTGATAGAAAAGACAAATCTCAGCTGTTGCAAGGACAGGCACTGAGTAATGCAAAGCAGTGGTCGGAAGACAAAGTGCTACCGCCAGCAGATTATGCCTTTTTGGCGGCGAGTCAGGATTTGGCAACGGCAGAGGCAGAGGCTGCAAAGCAAACGTTGGCGCTAGCGAATCAAACGTTGGAAGAAGCCAACCAGGAAGCGACAGCTAAGATAGACCGTGCAAATCGGCGAATGCGAGTTGGTTTGTTAGTTTTGACCGGGACGATTGCTTTGGCAGCGATTTCTGGTGGGATGGCGATACAGATTAATGCGTCGGCAACTACGCGGCAATCAGAAGCAGAGCAGAAACTAGAAAATGCTCAACGCGAGATGCGACAAGCTGAAGAAAAGGCGAAGACTGCAGAAACCAAGAGAAAAGAGGCTGAAGCTGGACTACATGAGGCAAAAATAGAGAGTGAAGAGATTCAGCAGAGATCGGCTGAGAAAATTGCTGAGGCTGACGAAGAAGTAAAACAGGCTTCAGTGCAGGCACAGCAAGCTCAGGAACAGGCGATCGCTGCACAGACGGCCATGCAAGCGGCTCAGCAAGAGCAAATGAACGCACAGCAAAAGGCCGATGCCGCAGAGCAGTTAACAGCGCAGGCTCAAGCAGAAGCAGAACAAGCTCAGGCAGAAGAGTCAAAAGCGAGAGAAAGGCAAGCAATTATTCAAGAAGGAATTCAGCTTGAACGAGCGGGCGTTGCTCTGTTGGGGCGAACTCCGGCTCAATTTAGAGAAATGGATACGCTGTTGGAAGCGCTTGAGTTGGGGGAGGCATTACGGACCCTCGTAGAGCGTACTGCGAGAATAGACCCAACACCCGATGCCTATGAACAGCCAACAGCTAGTCCGATACAGGCACTTAGAATAGCTTCACAAAGTGTTTTAGAAACAGTCGCAACTCCTGATGACCGTGGTCAGCTAGACTACATCGCTTCCTCGCCTTTTGCTCCCCCAGGTAGAAGTTGGGATCTCCTAGGCAATCCTTATTTGACGGGGGGCGGTGCTACTACCAGTGGAGGTAGCCAACATGGCCAGCGCCGGGTTGAGCATGTTACTGACGACCTTACTCGGGTATACGATCGTTTTAATAATGAGATGGCTGTCTTTAACGGCCAGTTCACTGGGTTCGGCGATGATGATCAACAGCTCTTCACCACTTCTGGGAACAGTTCTGTTCAAGTGTATGCGCTAAATGACAGGAACCTTCTATCGCAAATACAAGCATCTCGCATCCATGTCAATAATGATGGGCAACAATTCGCCATTTATTCTGCCTCTGATGACGGCAGTTATGCTAAGAACAGCACTAGACTCTACGATCGCTTTGGCAATGAGATTGCCAGCTTTGATGGAGAGTTCGGCGGCTTCAGTGATGATGGGCAACGACTGGCCATCTTT
>CALDSK010000095.1 GCA_937911865.1 uncultured Synechococcus sp. | reverse complement strand
CACTAGAACAGTATCAGCGAGCCATTGACTTTCATCAGCGGTCATTAAAAATCAAACGAAAAATCGGTGATTGCCAAGGTGAAGCTTCTTCCCTCGGCGGTTTAGGTAATGCATATTACTCATTGAATGAGTATCAGCAAGCTATCGACTTATATAAGCAGTGGTTGGAAATAGCCTTGGAGATCGGTGATCGCCAAGGTGAAGCTTCTTCCCTAGGAAATCTAGGTAGCGCGTATTATTCACTAGGTCAACCTCAACGAGCCCTCAACTTCTATCAACGGTCATTGAAAGTCGAGCAAGCAATCGGCAATCGCAACGGCGAAGCCAAAGCCCAATTCAACATAGGTCTCGTCCTCTTGAAACTTAAACAAAAGGAAGCCGCTCGTAGCGCCTTCCAAGCAGCCCAAAAGCTCTATGCAGACATGGGCTTTTCTAAAAACATAGAGGAATGCGACACGCAACTTCAAGTCATTGAAGAATCAGGGCAGAATTCTGACGAATCATTATAGGACTTTGACTAATCACCATAGGAAAATCGTTCTGACACTCTGTGAAACGATATTCTCATGCTACTGAACGATTTTCTCATGGTGCTAAGCAAGCTTTTCACGCTCCTGAACAATTTTCCCATGGTGCAAAACGAATGTTACGTGTTTCTAAACGGTTTTCCTGAGCTGTAAAACGAATGTCAGGCGATGCCAAACGATTCTTCTCTAAAGCGCCATCAATCCAGCGTCGTACAAAACGATTTTGGAATACGCCCACACCATTCCCAACTCCCGATACAATAAGGCTTGCAAAACAAAGCACGCTCAAATAATGGCCTCTAACAAGTCCCCTAATACCCCTGCACCCAACGACAGCAGCGATTCCGGCATCGAAGGTATTCGTGCCGCCCGCTTGCAAAAGGCAGAGGACTTAAAACAAGCAGGCCAGCAGCCCTACGCCTACAGCTGGGACATCACCCACCCCATCGCCGACTTGCAAGCCAAATTCGCCGACCTAGAAGCAGGCGCAGAAGAAGACTTCAACGTCTCCATCGCCGGACGCATCATGGCCCGCCGCGTCTTCGGCAAGCTCGCTTTCTTCACCGTGCAAGACGAAACCGGCACCATCCAGCTCTATCTAGAAAAGAAAACCATCCAGGCCGAAATGGGCGAAGCCGACGCGCAAGCCTTCAACCACCTAAAGCAGCTCACCGACGCTGGCGACATCATCGGCGCACAGGGCACCATCAAGCGCACCGACAAAGGCGAGCTGTCGGTCAAGGTAAAGCAGTACGCCATGCTCACCAAATCACTGCTGCCTCTACCCGACAAATTCCACGGCCTGACCGACGTCGCCAAGCGCTATCGCCAACGCTACGTTGACCTAATCGTCAACCCAGAAGTACGCGACACCTTTCGCAAGCGCGCCAAAATCACCGCCGCCATCCGTCGCCATCTGGATGAACTGGGCTACATAGAAGTTGAAACACCCGTACTCCAATCTGAGCCCGGCGGCGCAGAAGCGCGTCCCTTTGTGACCTATCACAACACATTAGATATGGAGCTGTATCTGCGCATTGCTACAGAGCTTCACCTCAAAAGAATGGTGGTCGGCGGCTTTGAAAAAGTGTTTGAGCTAGGCCGCGTTTTCCGCAATGAAGGTATTTCTACCCGGCACAATCCAGAATTTACCACGATTGAAATGTATCAGGCCTACAGCGACTATCAGGACATGATGGCGCTTACCGAAAGCATGATTGAACAGATTGCTGAAGAGGTGACTGGCAGCAATACGGTAACCTATCAGGGTGAAGAGATTAGCTTTGCACAGCCCTGGAAGCGAGTCACAATGCACGATGCGGTTAAAGAGAAAACAGGCATTGACTTTGGCGAATTTTCTGATTTAGCGGCGGCAAAAGAAGCGGCAAAAGGCGCAGGCGTTGGCGATGTGGACAGCTGTGAGAGTATCGGCCATGTGTTGAATGAAGCCTTTGAACAAAAAGTAGAAGAGACTTTAATTCAGCCCACGTTCATCACCGATTACCCAGTAGAAATCTCTCCATTGTCCAAGCCGCACCGCAGTAAGCCAGGGCTGGTAGAACGCTTTGAGCTATTTATGGTCGGTCGCGAAACGGCTAATGGATTCTCGGAATTGACCGATCCGGTCGATCAGCGCGATCGCTTGGAGCTACAGGCAGCCAAAAAAGAAGCCGGTGACCTAGAAGCATGCAGCGTAGACGAAGACTTTATTAACGCGCTGGAATAAGGCATGCCGCCAACGGTGGGAATGGGCATTGGGATCGATCGCCTGGTGATGGTGTTGACCGATTCTGCGAGTATTAGAGATGCGATCGCTTTTCCACTACTAAAGCCAGAGAAATCAGCGAACGAAGTAGCGCCATCGTAAGCTGAGTCTTTTGTCTAACCAGGTCTTTTGTCTAACCAGGAAGGTTGTAGTAAGCGTCACGTTGCGAATGTTCTTTGGCAACGTGACGCTTGGTCCATTTAAAGTCCTAATCCTTTACGAAAAGCTTTCTTCTCGTAAATTTTGGAGCATTGAACTCCAAAGCGCCCAAATCAGGCCGCACGCCAGCCTTGCGTTTTCTTCTGACAGCATCAAAGCGAGCAGTCGAGAGAATTTTTCTAGAGCTCGCATCGACGGCGTCTGACTCAGCAGTCAATCGATAGTCTCTAGTAGCTGAGTTTACAAAACCGACAGAATCAACCTGCTGGTTGCCTTTCTCTACAAAACCATTCAGACCATCACCCTTCTGGTAAATTGCGTCGAAGCCGTCAGTAAACAGATTGTTATCCAAGACCAGACCGTTAACATCTTCAAACCTGGCATTCAAAAATCTTGAGTCTGCAAAGATATTGTCGTGAACTCTCACATCAGAGGTTTTACTACCTGCTGTGAAATCGCTACCGTCTATCACCAGCGCCTGTACATTATCAACGACGGTGTTATTCATCACTTCAACATCGCTGACGTTGCTGGATATCCCAATGCCGACACCGCCATTTATACCCTGCTCACCATTGTCGTACACCAGGTTGTTGAAGACGCGAATGTCCCGGACACCGCCCTGCTCAGGCTGCTCATCGGCGATAGCAATACCGTCAGCCTGGTTGCCGTAAACAATGTTGTTGTAAATATCGATATTAAACATATCCGACCGATTGCCATCGACATAAATAGCTGGCCCCCCTTGGTAGCCGGCGGGCGTACCGGAAACTGCCGCCACACCTGTAACAACATTGCTATGAATCTTTCCATTACGAGAGCCCGTTTTAGCATCAATGCCTTCGCGGTTCCCACCATTAACCACATTACCTGCAACTTCAAAACCATCTACCCCCCAAATGCTGAGCGCTTCTTGGCCGCCTCGGGTATCTCCGCTGCCTTCCCAGCGACTATTCGCCTTCTCAATTGTGTTGTTAAGAATGGTGATGTTGCTGCTAGTCACTTCCTGTTCGCCGCCGTCAAAGTAGCTGTCGGGCAGCACGATAATGCCGGATGCACCCGCTTCATATATGTAGTTGTTTTGAACGACCATATCACTCGCATCTTGCAGTGAAATACCGGCCCAGGAGGTATTCTCTATTCGAAAGCCATCGATTACCCAGTGGCTTTGCCCGCTTGATTTGATAGGTGCATCCTGCCAATTTTCAGTCTCTGGAGTAGGGTCAAATAGCGTCACGTCACCCTCTGCCTTTAAAGCAATATGACCTAGCTTAGCGTTGCCAGACTTTTCTAAATTCACCTGTTCGGTGTACTCTCCTGGCTGTACCAGAATAGTATCGCCCGCGGCGACAGCAGACGCCTCGCTGGCTGCATAGCTAATTGTTTTCCAGGGTTGTTCTTTAGTACCCAATCCACTGTCATCACCGTCTGGTGAGACGTAGTAGGTTTTGCCTTTACTCTGCTTGGGGACAAAGCTTTTTACGCGTACAGACTCACCCATAGACTCAAGGTCGCCTGGCTTAAAAGGAAGCGCGCCTGCAGTGTCATTATCCAGCACAGCCGCAGCAGGTTCAACGTTGACTGAAGCCGCTTCGGTAGACTGAAACGAAGCTCCTAAGATTGTGTCGTAGTAGGCCCCTGTTGCGGTGAGAGACTCCGAATCGTTCGCTGGAGGGTATATGTCTGGGCTAAGGTTCTCTCTTGTGCTATGCGGAACGGCCTCTTCTATGGCAGGCAAAGTTGAGGATACCAAAGGATGAGAAGCGCTAACAGGATCCAGCCCGTAGGCAGCTGTAGGAGGAGATGATATAGCCTCCGCAAGCTGATGGCTGTTGTCAGAAGCATCAAAATTATTCATGACTCTCTTTTGTTGTTAAGTACGGTAAGCAGACATGGCAGAGACACCCTTACCGCATGCAAAGGTCCATTGCAAAGAAATATTTTCAACAGCGGATAGCACGTGCTACTGCGCGCCAACCTGTACATATGCTGCCAGAACAGATGTTGCCAGAACAGATGTTATAGAAAGACGATGTGAATAAGCGCAGTCAACTGAAGGTTATTGTTATTTTTTTTGAGATGAACCTTCTGAAGTCAATCTGAGTTGCGAAAGAGATGAGTGCGAGCGTAACCTTTGCGAGACGAGTAGCAGTCTTTTCAAGAACTTAACAGACATGTCGTAAATGCAAAACCCTACACAGCCTAGTTCACCCATGAAAGAATATCAAGGCTTCTGAACATTGAACACGATTCGGAAGAGAATAAGCAGAATCAGTCAAAAGAGAGCGCAGTCAGCGCTGGTGTAGGCTGTTGTAAAACGTTAAGAAATAGAACGCCTAATGCCTCGGCTTCAATGATAAAAAATGATAAAAGTGGTGTTGTAAAT
>CALDSK010000094.1 GCA_937911865.1 uncultured Synechococcus sp. | reverse complement strand
GAGGGGGTTCGCTCAGCTCGAAGATAAAGCTGAAGGGCGTGCCTTCGCTTTCGATTAGGGTGTCGGTGCTGACACTGAAGTCAACGACTGGCTCAAAGTGGCTGGCGTAGGTAGCCTGCAGTTCGTCAGAGAAAACAACAGGGCTTTGAACCTGTCCCAGTTGAGTATCCAGAGTCCAGTTGGTGCGATCGCCTACCCGACCGATCCGATCGGTAGAAGCGGCTATATTGGCACCTGTCAGCTGCCGAAGCTGTTGTACAAACAGGTGACCCATGGCGCCTTTAGCGACCTGACAGCCGTAGAGCAAAATGTCTTTGTTCTTAAGCAAAGCTGCCCAGCCAACAAGCGCACCGCTGTGCTGTGCGAGGGTTGAAAAGCTCAGCTGTGTGTTGCCCAAGTGCAACTGACCGGGCTTACCATGAGAAACAATATGAAGGCTAGCGAGGCGTTCGTAGCCTGCTAGCGCTTCAGTAATTTGGGCGATTCCATCGCGCTCGGCAGAGAGTAAAAGTACATCTGCTTGAGCACCAGTGATATCGGTAATCAGGGTAGAAATATTAGCGACGCCCGAGTCGATAACAATCAGAGCGTTTTGTTGGAGGCCCTTAGTACTGCTTGCAGCACTAGCTGGCATATTTTGTGACAACAGCATGGAAGTCATAAATGTAGTATTCCTTGATTCTTTGACATGAAATGGTTAGGTATGCAGATGCAACCATGGCAGGACTCTTTAGAGACGCCCTGCGCCTGCTGGATATATCACTTGAAAAACAGCTTGAATGGACCCTAAATTCCGCATGAACTCTAATAGAAACAAATAGATTGCATAGAAGCACTAGCGCAGTTCGGTAGCGCTAATTCAACAAGATAGTGCCGATACGCAAAACGCATCGTGAAAAAACACATCTTGCTAGTGCGAATAGTGCGAAACGTGCTCGCACTAACAATTTGCTTAGTAAGAGAAGTTAATTAAAAGAATTAAATCAACCTGTGAAGACATCCATCAGACGTCAATCGATTGTGTGAAGCACATAAACGCTAGTAGACAGGTAGCACCTGAGGCCACATAGCGGATGCAATCGCCTCTGCACCAGGTTTGCAATTTCTTTCAATGTTGAGAGTCAGTCTCAATAACTTGCAGATAGTGTAACACTCAACACCGATTGAAGGGGGGACAGTTATGTGAAGTAATTATGAAGCGAAGCTGCCCTCTTGACGACGGATAGACCGTGATTACGGGTTACAAGCTGCCGTCATGTTGATTCAAACGACCGATGTATCTGCGGTAGGGCAGGTTTGCCAAGTTGTACAAATACAGAAGCTCGAATACGAGGGTTGCCTTTTGCATATCTAAAAGTATATAGAAATCATTGCTGATATTTATTGTTGATCTGTTTGTTGCAATACAGAGGCTTGCATAAGAAGATTTGCAAACGTTGCAAATCTTCTTATGCAAATCTACTCTTTTGGCAGAACGTCATGGTCTACCCAGTATTCTCCTTTAATGCGAGAGATGACATGTACCGCCACCCTAGCGCCGTCACCTGCGGCTACGATTGCCTGAGAAGGATGGCCCGCCACAACGCCTGCGGCAAACAGGTTAGGCACAGATGTTTCGCCCTGCGCCGATACTGGTAGATTAGTTTTCACAAAGGGCTGCGCACCGTCCACTTTATCGACGTCTATGTCTAAAAACTTCAAAGGATTCTGGCCGGTGGCCAAAATCACATAGTCGGACAGATAGCTATTCTCGCTAGTGATAATTAAAAATTTGCTGTCTTGAGTTGTGAGCTGCTCGACTGCCTCGCTCACAATTTTGGCGTTGTATTGGTCACAGAGCGATCGCGCCTCATCTCTCAGCGTAATCCCGGTTAAGGGCTCTACTTTTCCGGGGTAGTTTTTGATATATGCCTTGTGTAAGACGGATTTGTCATTGTCAAAAGTTAGCGTTTCAACATCGGCTTTAGCCAGGTACATAGCAGCGCTCAAACCGCTAGCACCGCCACCAACGACGGCTACAGAAGTTTCTATCATGGGACTATTCGAACTCCTATTTCCTTATGCAGCTCTTGTATGGCTACTGTCATCTACGCTGTTGATTCTACAGCTCATATGCTGACCCGCTGATTAGGCCCTGCCAAAAGAACACAAATATTTATTGACAGTAATTGCTATTAGGTATAAAAAGCCTGTACGCTCTACAGCAAGCCTAAATCACAGGCTCAGCAACAGGCCCAAAATACAGGCCCAAAATACAGACCCAAAAAATAGGCCCAAAAAAAGGCCAGACAGCCACAGCGCACTCAATCATCCTACCCACTATGAAATCTGCTATTCAGATCGGCGCTAAGTCGATGGATACCCCTACCCTGGTTCAAAAACTGTTACAGTACCGGCTGCTAGAAAAGCTGGTCAAAGAAACGGTCATTGACGATTTGATTGAACAAGTGAGCTGCGATCCTGACGCTGCGCTAGAAACGTTTTGCCAAAGGCGAAAGCTAGACACTGCCGAGCTACGGCAGGCCTGGTGTAAACAAGAACATCTGAGCCCAGATCAGATGAAGGTTGAGGCCATTCGCGAATTTCGGCTGGCTCAGTTTAAAGAAAATACCTGGGGCGATCGCATTCAAACCTTTTTTTTACAGCGCAAAGCGCAGCTAGATAGAGTTGTGTACTCTTTGATTAGAGTCAAGAGCGCTGAAGTTGCCCAAGAGCTGTACTTTCGGCTCTGTGACGACGGTGAAGGTTTTTCTGATATTGCCAAGCAGTATTCTGAAGGAAAAGAAGCTCAAACTGGCGGGTTAGTCGGTCCAGTAGAAATCAGCGTACCGCATCCTACTATCGGGAAAATGCTACAGGTCAGCGAAGAAAATCAGCTATGGGCCCCTGTCAGAATCGGCGATTGGATGGTAATTGTTCGATTTGAAAAGCGAATTCCGGCTCAGCTAGATGAAAGTATGCGACAGCGACTGCTGCAAGAGCAGTTTCATACTCTGCTACAGCAGCAGATGCAGGCTAGCCCCGTAAAGCTGATGCCTATAGAAGCAAATCCGGAAACAACAGTTCAACGAGATGACCAGAGAGAGACCCAGAGAGACACCCAAAGAGAGACCCACAGACATACCCAGCGCGTGGCCTAGCTCCATTTCTTTAATACCACCAGGGTTCGTCATCTCTGAGGCTGGGTTCTTCGTGAATAAACATCGCCCAGACAAGCGCGGTCGTAATCGGAGAGAGCACGCACAGTACCCTTAAGTCAACAATGCTAGAAAGGTTAAACACAATTAATGCCTCTTTTTTATACGTAGGTTTTCAGTGGAGATAGCGTTGTAGCCATAGCGGTCTGATGAACGGGCTGAGAGAACAACAGCCATAGACCAAACGAAATTAGCATTGACAAAAGAAACAATCTTATATTTCGATTTCTTATAACAGATTTCATAACTTTCCTTTTAATTCTCCTTTAAGGAATTAGTGCTTTGTACGGTCTCAACTCTAATGCCCGGTCAAGGCTCAGACAATGCCCAGATTCTGATTGTTTTTGCAACCCTCTCTCGACATACTAATGATATTAGTTATCAATAGAGTTTCTGGTTAATAATTGTAACGCTTCGCGATTTATACAAATTGTGCTCAACCACGCTTGCTATGGCTATCGGCGGGCGCCTTGCCTAATAAATATACCGGGACATTAGGACATTTTTTAGGTAAAGCCTATATCGAAAGCATCTAAATAAATAATATCTATTGTCAATAATGATATAAGAAAAACGCTTACATTGTTCAATGCAAGCGCCTTGATCGTCACCATTAAAAAGTGCTGTCTTACGCGGGGTGTAACAGTCCTCTAGTCGATACCAAAATCAATTGCCACTAAATCGCGGCGATCGAGATCAAACTGACTACCGTCGAAGAACAACCCGTCATTAATTGTTCCTTCTGTGTTTGCGCCTAGCGATGTCGGTGTAAAGCTAAAGACATCTTCATCTTCAATCGCAACGCTGCCGCCGTTGAATCTACCCGCTGTCGAAAGCAGCAAATCGTCGCCTTGGGTGGTCAGCGCGTCGATATCGCCGTTGCGTCGGTTGAGGGCAACATCGCTGCCGTCTACATAGAGAGAAGCCTCTCCTGAAGCTGGGTCGTAGCGAATAATGTCTTCATCGGCAAACTGGAGCCCATTCGACAGGCGAGCCCTGCCACTGGTTGAAAATAGCAGCGAGCCATCGGCTAGACCCGTCAGCGCGTCAATATCTTCTTGACCTCTAGTTAGGCCGATGTCGCGACCTTTTAGAAACATTTCAAATTGACCAGCCGTTGCGCCCTCACCTAAGGAGGTCGCCGTAAACTTAACAACATCCGAATCATCTATACGGCCTAAGCCCTCTAGTCTGACGCCTCGATTAAAAGACATCAAAATTTCGCTGTCGCTGATGATGTCAAAGGCATCAATGCTGGCGCGATTGATGCCCAGCTCAGACCCATCGAAAAGAATGTCAAAGCGGTCTTTACCGTTAAAGCGCACGATATCTTCGGCATCTCCTACGCTCGAATGCCTATCCGTGCTAAAAAAGAAGCTATTTTCTTCTGGCACAAGCGCGTATTCTACTGCTCTGGCCCGCTCTGGAATCGTACCATTGACGCTTTGTGAGAGATATGTGATTGTCTCACCCGCATCGAAGTAATCACCGTCGCCATTGCTGTCAACCAGACGGAATAAATTGTTTTCTGAGTCGATGCCGTTTGAGGTGACAACCAGCTCTCTATCGGGGCCTACCGCAATTGAAAAGCCACTGAAGGCAGCAAATCCAGCAGGCAGAGCGTCAGTATTCCAAACCTCGAAGGCTTCGTTAGGGGCGTCGATGGTACCCGTACCGTTGCGATCGCGCAAGCGATAGATCGACTGAGGTCCCTCAAAGTCTATAGACTCCCAGGTATAGATATCGTCGCCATCTACCGCAATACCAAAATCAAGTGGTACGCCAAGTTCATTGCCATCTTCGATAAAGACGGTTGCTTCGTTCGCTTCAATAGTGCCGCTGCTATCGAGGTCTTCAACCCGGTAGATCACGTCATTGTCAGCGCCTACTAAATCGCTGATGTAGGCAACGTCACCAGAAAATGCGATCTCAAAAGCAGAGGACGATGGGTTGAGCATTTGAAGATCTAGCCAGATAGAAGACTCTCCATCATCCATTGCATCGCCGTCACGGTTTAAATCTTGGGTGCGATACACCACATCAGCCGGGCTAGCGCCTGTACCTGCGTTGACAATGTATATGGCTTGATCGCTACCTTCTGCAATGCCATTAGGCGTCGGTAGGGCATTGGTTGGCGCGAACCAAACGGCGGCTTCGCCTTTATCTAGCGCGTCACCGTCACGGTTGCGATCGCGCAGCCGATACACACTATCGGTGTTACCATCCCCGTAAAACACCGCGCCACTCTCTGACTGAAAGATAGTGAACACGTTCCCCGTTGGGTCGACTAGACCAGAAGCGTTGCTGCCGTCAAAATAAACAGAAACCTCTAAAGGATCGTTAGCATCTCCGTCTTTGTTGAGATCTTGCGTAAGAAAGATTTTGTCTAGGCGTTGGTCGCCTAAGAAAATTGGCGCGGGTGCAGCCGGAACGTCTCTACCTATCGACTCTGGAATCACCAGCTGTTCTATGTAGCGAGCGCTAGGACGAGTGCCCTCAGTATTAACGGTGTAGATATCAATATCTTCACCCGTTGTTGGATTGGTGACAATAACGCCGTCGCCGCCACTCCAGATAATATTGCCGTTGCCTAGCTCATAGGCGGCTCTTACCCGGTTAGCAAAACCGTCATCGGCGTTTAACACATCGACAAGATTGCCTGCTGCGTCATACTCATAGAAGCCACCCGGTGAAGAAAAACCACCAACCAGTACGTTGGCGTTAGAGGCCCGTACCGAAATTTGCTGAGGAAAGTCAATGCCCGTTTCGCCGTCAGACTCGACAAAGGTTTCGATAAATGTGCTGTCAACGCCGTTAAGCGTGTATCGATCGATATCTTCACCGCCATCGGCATCGCTGTTAACATCGCTGACCAACAGCGTACCGTTGTAGGCTCTCACGTCAAAAGGATCGCCCGTGTCAAAAAAGCCCAGGTTGTTGCCCGACGGATCAAATACAACAACAACTTCACCGTCACCGGGTGCGTCGTTGTCGGTGCCTGAGTTAGACACATAAATCAGTCCATTGGCGTATTCAATACCGCGAATATTATCGAGGCCATCGGTGTCACCATCGCCGTCGTTGTCATTAACAACGCCTAGATAGTTGCCCTGGAGATCATAGCGAAAAAGGGCATCTTCAATCTGGTCAGAAACCCAGATCTCCTTGTCTACCTGTACTGCGTTGACGGGCGTGCTAAAAAGGCCCGCGCCGTCGATAAAACTATCGTTGACTAGCGAACCATTAACTGGGTCGAAGAGAAAAATGCGATCGCTGACCGAATCTGGCACCATCAAAAAGCTTTGCGCTTTTGCCATCGTTTGAAAGACTCCCATAGAAGATTTTGTGTAAAGAAGAACAGTGAGATGACTCACTGCTTCTTTCGGTTATCTCGCTTGGGTAGGTCGCACCTGTAACTTGTGGAATGAGTTGTTATACCTACAGCTCTTTTTCAGCTAGCTCTTTTTCAACAGACTATTCACGTCGTCGCTTAAGTCCTGTCGCTAGTAAGCCGCCGCTAAGCGCTAGCAACCCCAACACAGAAGCCGGCTCTGGCACGGGTGTAACTTGTGCAAACTGTCCTCTTTCGCCTAGAGCGGTCACCGGCTGGCCGTTGGGCGGCAGGTAGGCTTCACCCACTCGGCTAGTATCAATTAGCTCTTGCGTGGTGAAAGGCGGAAAAGCGATGCCTTCGTGAGAAGAGAAAGCGGTCGGAAATCCAAATTCATCGTCCCAGTCATCCAGGTGCAAATGAGGCGTGCTGCTACGCGGTGGCTTTGACCAGAAGCTGAGGCCGCTCGCCTCGGCTGGATCATTGTCACTATCTCTGTCGTAATTGGGCGCGCCAAGATTCAGACCGTCTGGCCCGTTAAAGTTACCCTCTTGCAACAGCGTTTGACTATGGGTATCAAAGTTGAAATTAACGCCCGGATCGAGATGATTGTCTGTGTAGGTCCGCAGCAAGTTTCCATCTGGGTCGAAAAAAGAGACATTGAGAAAATCTAAATCTTCGGTACGAACAATGCTGTCTGTATAGCTTTGAGTTTCGTCGTAGCCAAATGAGCCAGACACTTGAAACCCAGCAATTTGTCCTGTCCAGTCAAAGTTAAATGCGATCGCTTCAGCGCGGCTCGGAATCGCTAGACTCAACGCTAGGCCAACCAGAAGGCCTTTTTTCAGCGTAGTAAACATGGGGCAAAGAAATCTCCAAAAAATTAATCGCTGCTAGCAATCACTTGCACACAGCATCATCACTTGAAGCAGACCTGATGGCTGTAAATATACTGCCTTTCAAAGGCTAATGCAAATCTTTATCAATAGCTTTTTGGATTTTGCTTTGGTAGCTGAGAAACAAGCCTACTTTCACCCTCAGTCAAAAATGATCTATGAGCTTTTGTTAAAAAGCTGTTCAATAGAAAAGTATGATCGAGATATAGTACTCTGACTGAGAGTATTACAGGGGAAATCAGGAATGTAAATAGCGGTCCCTAGACTGCATCCAAGAACCGCTACAACACGTCGTTTATATCAGGAATACTTTCGATCACTCTCTCATCCCAACCGCATCTGCTAATGAGACTGGTTATTATCTGAGAGCGGGTAGTCGTAAAACTGTTATGTCTCAACGACAAACTTGTTGAGACGATAGCCATCTACCTTGCCGCGAATTAACCAGGGTGCCCAGCGAGCTATTAGCGCCAATGGCAAAGAGGCACGTCTTAACAGTTCAGGATCGGCCTTCAAAAAACTATGGGATTCGACCAGCCGTAAATTTGCCCAGCTTTCAATCTCTTGTGGATCGTCACAGGCCCAGCGAAACCAGCTGTCTTGCGACATGTATTTCATGGCATCGTGGGTAGACTGACTGTTCACCATTTTTTGGCTGGTCGTGTCAGTTAAGATCCATGCGCCCGGAAATCGATTGGCAATTTGAGTAATCGCCTGCTTTGCCTGATCGGACTCTAAATAGATAATTACCGCCTCAGAAATAAAGCACCAGGGGCCGCCCGTTGCAGCTACTGTGTCCATCCAGTTTGTTTCTAATACGCTGGCTTCGAGCATTGTCCGGCGTGGCTGGTCGGTGAAAAACTGTTGCCGCAAGGCCAGTGAATCGGGTAAGTCTAAATCGAACCAAAGCGCCTTGCCGTTATCTAGTCGCTCGAACCGAGTGTTGAGACCGCAGCCGATTTCAATCACCGTTCCGGTAGGATGAGCCGACAAGAATGACTGTACATATCGATCAAACATTCGGGTTCTAAGAGTAGCCCCCGTCAGCGTCTGAGACTTGTCCCACTTAGAAAAGTCATAATCTAACGCCTTGACAATCTCAACCGCTTTCTCATCTTGAATTAAACCTTTGTCTTTTTGTGTTTCTTTTGCTCTACCCAATAAGGGGATAAGCAGGGTTTCTTGAACCGGGCCAAGCTCTACCGCAACTTTTGTCATGGGTTGTAACCTCCATATTGAACTGACTACTGACCTAGCTCTGATAAGACGAGCGCTCTGTTATACCAGGCGTTTTGAGAGTTGGGATTAATTAGAATGGCCTTTTCAAACGATCTCAGGGAGGCTTGATACTGTTTGAGGTTGAATAAGGCATCGCCTCGGTTGTTCCAGGCTAGCGCTGACCCTTGAGCGCCCCACTGTTTATCGCCTGCCAACGCTAGGTCACAAGAGACTAATGCCTGGTCATAGTTCTCTAGCTGGCTAAGAACGCCGCACCGATTGGCCAGCGCTAGCGAGTAGGCTGGATTAATTAGCAGCGCATGATCGTAGGCCGTTAGTGCTTCGGAGTATTGCTGCGTGGTGAAAAGCGTTTGGCCAAGATTGTTCCAAGCCGTGGCATTGGTTGGGTTGAGCGCGATGATTTGTTGCCAGGCATCGACATTGTGCTGCTTCAAATCATCGGGCGCTAGGCGCTGTGGGGACTGTAGAGATTCGCTCGCGGCGAATGAAATGGCAGGTGAAAACCGGTGAGCTTGATTACTCGCCGCATAAGCCGCCTGAGCTGGCAGCAGCCTGAACAAAATGGCCGCGATAACAAAACCCTTAAGAAACAACCTGATAAATGGCCTGCTCATTTGTGACCAGCCTGTTTTTTGTCGCCTTGCTATAAGTTTCATCGGGGATGGCTCTTTCTATAGCTATGTTTCTACAGCTATGGGAGGTGACTTTCTGAAGAGAAAAAGTGATGTAAGTCCTCAAAATAATAATTAATTATGGAGCCCTCAAAAAAAATTGGGGTGCTTATGACGCGAAATAAACAGCTAGGGCTGGGCCTGATGACAACATCCAGCAAAATACACTAGCAATTAGCAAAACCAGTAGAGGCGGTGACCATCGACTCAGCATAAATGCAAGTCTCCATAATAGTTGGTAAATTTAGGCTTCAATTTTTCATAACCGTTTTCTCAATACGAACAGGCTATACTAAATGACATTTGTTATCAATAAAAAAGGCGTTAAGATATATTTACTCTTCTAAGCTTACGGCTGTAGGAGTTGGCCTATTACTCTGAATTAATTGAATTTTCGGATATTTTTGCTGATTTAGAGATTAATTAATTTTAGAAAGGAAGGTATTTTTGCTTGAAATATTGATAGGAACTATTACTGTTAATTTTTACCTTTCAGTATTCGCTTCGAATGAGTAAGGATCGAGGATTAAATAATCAAGTCAATTTTAGTGGAGCAGGCGAGTGCTGTGTAGTTCCACTTTGGCAGAACGTCATCAAAGACGATTGAAAGGCTGCTCTTGAAAAACTTGCTGGCTTTTTTGCTTGCCTTGTAGAACCTTGTTAATAACAGTAGTGAAAACAGTCAATTAGGGCCTCAAAGCGTTGGCGCACCAGTTTCAATTTGAGTGACAAATTCTCGTCTAGCAAAAAGTGAACCTTCACGCCGAAGCCACTGGCTAATTTTGGCCTTTGAGCAAGTAGTTTGAGCAATTAGTTAGTTGGAGTAATTAGATAGCCCAGCCAGAGAATTGTTAACTTACGCAAGTGCAAAAGAGAGTGACGACACTGCGAATGTACAGTGCCAGCAGTCAGCTTTTTGTAGCTTGCGAGGCGCACAAAAAGTCCGGCTGTCTCAGGGGAGCGCAGCCGGAAGAATGGTTCAAGTTAGGTTGAGTGTGTTTTTGCCTGTGACTTGGACTATTTTATGCGATCGCCATTGCCTCTTCAGGGTTCGACACATCGGGCACAATCGCAAAGTCGCTTCCTCCCAGTGCTGATGCCTGAACGCCATTGATTACCGCCAGCACTTCGCTGCTGCTGGCAACGCCGAGCAGCGTGTTAGCACCGTCTTGTGTGAGGGTGAGGTCAGCAAACAACAATTCACCTTCTACTAGACCAATCTGGTCAATGCCCACCTCAAAATCGAGAATGGTATCGGTGCCGTCGCCATTGCCAAACACGAACAGATCGCTGCCGCTGCCGCCCGAGAAGTTGTCACCGACGAGGGTGTCATTGCCAGTGACGCCCATGATGATGTCATCGCC
>CALDSK010000093.1 GCA_937911865.1 uncultured Synechococcus sp. | reverse complement strand
AAGGTATTGGCCGGAGATGCTGGTAGCTCAAAATACTTCGACATCGAGCTAGCCACAGCACTTTGCAATCGCTAAGTCTTAGATGGCTGCGCCTTAGATGGCCGAGTCTTAGACCTTAAAGCTTAGGTTTTCAATTTCTCTGCCCTAGAGTATGGACTGCAAGCTTCGATCCGACCCAATATTTACGCCGTAAAGCTTAGCCAGGCCTTCCAAAACATATACAGAGAAAGAACGACAAGCAGCCCCCTAAACAGCTGAGTGACGGTATTGTCGCTTAGCTTAGGCAAAAATCGAGTGCTAATTTGTACACCCACTAATCCTCCTAGCCCTAAAACCAGCCCAGGAATCCATTCAATGTTGTTATGAATCGCATTGCCTACGCAGGCGGCAATCGACGTTAGCACAATCACGCCCAGGCTGGTTCTCACTGCCGTTTTGATTTGCTCACCCAGCAATAAAATCTGCATGGGAACCAGAATCACGCCGCCGCCTACGCCGAACAACCCAGCCATGCAGCCTGCTAGCGTACCGGTAAATAACCGAGCTGTCACTGGATTGATAGCAGGCCCCGTAGCCGTTCTAGATTCTCTAAACTGTGCCTGCCTGATCACCTTTCGCTTAAGCGACACCAGATACAGGGTGGTCAATAGCAGCAGCCCAAAGCCTCCCTGGCGTAAATAAGCCGGAATATCATTGCCGACCCAGGCGACTAGCAGCGTAATCGCTGCCGCCGGCATCCCCAATAAAAAAATTGGCCGGGGCTGAACGTACCCCATGCGCCAGTTCTGAAAACTACCGATGCTAGAAATGACTAAAATCGCCAAGCTACTGGTAGCTGTCGCATGCACACCGCTGATATTAAGTTGCTCTAACGTAGGCACCAGAAGAGTTCCACCACCGATGCCCAAAAAACCTGCTAGCACGCCAGAAATCAGGCCCGCGAACAACATAATTAATACGCTAAGCGCCACACTTAATACCTAAACTAGGAGACCCAAGAATAGTCTCGCTTAATCTCAGCCCGATTGAGAACAAGATATTGTCAAAGATTGAAAGATTGACCGAACCGTTCCGTCGCAGCAAACGATAGCTGTCTGCACTAAGCTTTCAGTATTATCGGGCTTGCAGCATTATCGGAAGCGATAATCCTTGCTAGGTCAAGCTAAGTGTATAGCAATCTGCTGTTGGTGCAGCCTGCCTTTGACTGATGTCCTCAGCAGATTGCTACATTGAGTCAGCCAGCTACTTATTCGATGACGATAAGATTGGATCGAGATCTATGTACTCTTCAATCGTAGTCGCTAATCTGTTTAGCATGCCGTCGCGCTGCTCGCGATAGTTGGCAATTCCAGTCGGCATAGAACGCAGACCGCGCTGCTGACGCAAGCGATTAAGCCAGGCTCTACGCCAGGGGCCATTGTCAAAAATGCCATGTAAGTAGGTTCCCCAAACCGACTGAGCCGCATCGACAATGCCTAAACTGCGGTCGTCAAAGATAGGAAGGAAGGAGTTTTCTTCATCATTGCCGGTAGAAACAACCAGCTGAGTACGCCCCTGATGAATTTCGTAGCCCACTACAGGCAAGCCGTCTTGAGGAAACTTAGAACTTACGGTTCGCTGCCTGGCAACCTTTTGCTGCGTAATGACCGTTCGCAAGGGGAGCAACCCGAGTCCGTTAAAGCGTCCTTCCTGGCCTTCTAGGCCTTCTGGGTCAGCTAGCATTTGACCCATAATTTGAAATCCACCGCAGATTCCCATTACCGTTCCGCCTGCGGCTGCGTAGTTCACAATTGCTTCTGCCATGCCGGTTTGCTGCAGTGCTAGCAGGTCAGAAATGGTCGTTTTAGTGCCCGGCAGAATAACGGCATCGGGATAGCCTAAGTCATCTTTGGGGCTCAGATACTTTACATTGACCGAAGGCTCGGCCTCCAAGGCATCGAAATCAGTAAAATTGGAGATTCTGGGCAGGCGAATCACCGCAACTGTAATCTCAGCTTGGGACTTCACAGGCGGACGCTCCAACAGGGAGAGCGAGTCCTCCGCCGGGAAAGCGGCGTCAATCCATGGAATGACGCCGATAACAGGAATGCCTGTACGCTTTTCTAACCAGTCAATGCCGGGCTGCAAAATCGAGCGCTGACCTCGAAATTTATTGATGACGATGCCCTTGATCAAAGCGCGTTCTTCTGGTTCTAGCAGTTCTAAGGTGCCAACAATATGCGCAAACACGCCGCCGCGATCAATATCAGCGACTAATATCGTGGGCGCTTCTAAATAAGTAGCGACTCGCATGTTGGCTAAGTCACGATGCTTGAGATTAATTTCAGCAGGACAGCCAGCACCCTCACAAACGACCAGATCTAACTCTTGACTAAGCCGGGCTATACTCTCTTGAATAGCCTGCCAGCCAGCGCTGAAGAACTCTTCGTAATATTTTTCAGCTGTCGTTCGTCCAATCGGCCGCCCCTTCAAGATGACTTGTGACGTTTGATCCCCCTGAGGCTTGAGTAAGATCGGGTTCATTTCGGCTTGGGGAGACACGCCAGCAGCCCAGGCTTGGACGGCTTGCGCATAGCCGATTTCTGCACCAGTCGTACTAACGTACGAGTTTAGCGCCATATTTTGTCCCTTAAAGGGAGCTACTCGCCAGCCTCGACGGCTCAGAATGCGACAGAGTGCGGTCACCAACATGGATTTTCCCGCATGGGATGTTGTTCCCACCACCATTATTGACTTCACCGCTTGCTCCCTTGATCAGTACGTTCACCCCCTCACATTACCCAAACTTGGGCCAAACTTGGTAAGTTCAGGGGCAAAAAAGTTGATACGACGGTAAGAAACACCTAAATGGCGCAAAAAAAACTTTAGAAAATGGATTTTCTATCGAAGGTGATGCTGGGTAAACCGCACCTCTTGGTTGAATCAACCGGGTTGAGTTAACCGAAGCTAAATGAGCTAGGGTCAAATCAGCCAGTCAGGTACTCGGCACCAGCGCACTACCGCGTTCTTTACATAGTCCACAAGATTAGCGCGCCTGTCCGGACAGCCATGAGATTGCCACTGTTCTACTAGCTGACGCCCTAGAGGCGTGAGTCGAAAACTGTCTGTCAAGCCCTGTCCATCTACTTCGCGGCGCAAAATACCCACAGACACTAGCCACATTAACCCTGATTCGGTGGCCACTTCTGATAAAGGTTGGCGGGTGTAGCCCTTAATCGCACCGCTATTTTCCGCAATGGTGGGAACGCTCACGCTGCTGACTCGCATTTCTGCTAGCAGCTTAAGGAAAAAAGGAGAACACAAAACCGCTCGGTTAGCTCGGCGAATGACGGTAGGTGAGTAGTCCATCTGTGTGGTGCGTGAGCCGGATGAGGCTGAATAAGACTGAGGACTGGTGTAGCTTTGGGACGTGGCAGTCGCCCCCATACTACTGTTTTGAGAAGCATCCATATGTCACACAGCCTTTAGGGTTAGTCGAGCAAAAGCGCTGAACTTTCAAACAGCGTCTAAACTATTGTAACGAAGTGTGTTGGGAGAATGGAAGTAAAAGCTTATCGCCTAGCGAGCCCCATGAGCCTGGCTTTTTCTGCGAGTACTAACCATATAAACGGCATGTCTTCTACCAGGTATCGCCGCCAAAGTCTTCTGGGCTCGCAGATTAGCCGATATAGCCATTCCAAACCTAGCCCACTGATATATTGAGGCGCTCTAGGCTTCATGCCGGATTCAAAATCAACCACCGCCCCAACAGCCATAAAAATATCGACCATTGGCAGGCGATCGCAGTGAGCCGCAATCCACTTTTCCTGCTTAGGCGCGCCCAGACAAACCGCTACAACCGTTGCCCCAGAGTGCTTAATTTTACTAACCACTAAATCGCACTCCATCTCATTGTGCTCAAATCCAAACGGCGGTGCGTATTCGCCCACCACAATTTCGCGGCCAACCCGTGCATTAATTCGAGACTTCGCCCGTTTAGCGACACCTGCGCGTCCACCCAGCAAAAATATTGTGATCTTTTGATTGTGCTGGTGATGGTCGCAAAACCAGGGAAAGAGATCGGAGCCCGACAGTTTCGCCTTGAGCGGCGTACCCAGAAGTCTGGAAGCATACATCACAATCTGGCTATCGCAAATTCTGAAGTCTGCTTTTCTGTAGATAGACGCAAATTCTGAGTCACTGCGTAGCTTCATGAGATGGTCAACATTAGGGGTAAAGACCACGCCCTTTCGTAGCGAATTGAGCAGTTCCTGTCTGGAAAGGTTATCGAACTCCATTCCTAGAATATTCACCTTAGATGAAGACTGTAGCCCCTTTGTAGGCTGCTGAAGGCTATCGGATACAAGCAGCGGTGGTGAGTCTTGCGGCAAAGAGGCTTGTTTTGATTGAAGGTGAGTCATGTTCAAAAGGCTGCTTTCTAAGGGCGGTAGATGCAAAAAACGAGTGGATAATTAGAAGGACTTATGAAAATCAATAAGCACTCTAGTCAGGCAGTCTGAGCAGTCGAGATGCGGAGCAGCCAAGCGTCTTAAAAAACGAACGTAAAGCTTCAGTTAGCTAGTCAGTTAGCGAGATAGCGATTGACCCAAGTAAGGGAATGCCATTCGCGGCGTGAGTGATTGCGGTGTGAGTGATTGTGGCGTGAGTGATTGTGGTGTGAGTGAGAAAATTAGCCAGCTAAACTTTGTCAGCCTTTAAAGAGTTTGTATTAGGTTATGTACATAACAGTTGTTCCATGAGGTTGCGCATATGCTTGAGTGAAGGCCTGGGCTGCATGAAGAAAAATTGTTAAGACAAGGGAAGGCCAGGCAAGCAGGCTAAACAGCAAAAGACTGAGAGAAGCTGCCAGAAAGCATTAAAAACTGTGACTAACCAAAGGTGTAGTTAGCCTGTCTCTAATGGGCTCTGTGTTAGGCAGAAGACGTTAGAGTTCGCAGTATTAGAAAGTCAGAGAAAAGGCCAGAGAGGCCTCGCTACAGCAGATGGTGACAGTGCTTAGACTGGCACACGTTATCAAGACGTCCTCATTTTTGCGGATGTTCCAGCTAAATACGAGATTACACATTTGCGGCTAGGCCTTTAGTCACCGCAAGGGAACTAAAAACAACAAGACAATAAAAAAGAACCCAATAAAAAAGCGCCTTGAGCAATTCACTCAAGGCGCTTTTTTATTGGGTTCTCAAAACTAATTGAGAGAAGCTGGGGTGCTAGGATTCGAACCTAGGAATGGCGAGACCAAAACCCGCTGCCTTACCACTTGGCGACACCCCATCGCTTTCGCTTAGGTATTGTAGCACCAGCAACGTTATTTCTTGCAAGGTTTTTTAGCAGGCACAAGATTATTTTTTTAGCCAACTCTTTTGCTGCCTACTTCGATAAAGATCGCCCTCTCCAAGTCCAGCCCCAGCCGGTTTCTGTTTTGATAATTGAGGTGATGGCGATCGCACTCACCAGCAATCCACCCAACCAGCCCAACCATAAATAACGGGGCGATTGGCCAATCAATTTTGCCGCTACCTGCCGCAGCGCAATTTGTAAGCTCACTGCTACCGCCGATAGAGACAGTGCGGCTACGGCTTTGGCTCCAGTCAAAGCATGAGCAAGCGTACCCGCAATGCTCGCGGCTAGCCCTAGCCAAGGCATGGTAAAAATTAAACAAACAGCCAGCGCAGAGACCGTTGTCAGTGCGATGTTGCGGCCACCGCCTAGATGGTAGTTCTTGGTCCAGCCTTCCCATAGGTCGCCAAACGACCGGTACATTCTTACAGAAGCGATTTCTAAGCCCAGCACGTAGCGCAGTGATAACCCGCTCGATTTTATAAGTGCAGCTAGAGCCAAGTCTTCGACTGGATCATCCGCGACTGTGCGGTGTCCTCCAATTTTGTCATAGGCTTCACGGCGAAACAGCATAAAAGGGCCCGCAGCAAGGGCAGTCTCTGGTTTCGCTGCGTCGTTCACACCTTCAAAGTCAAAGCCTACTGCAATCAAGCTAGCCATTAGTGGCTGTACTATCCATTCTGAAAAGCAGCCGCACACAATCGCGGGTGCGCAGCTGAGTAAGTCGCTTTGATGGGCTTTGGCATCACGACGCGATCGCGCGATCGCCGCTTCGCCAACTCGCACATCAGCATCAATAAAAAGGATGTCCTCACCTGTTGCCTTTGCTTTAGCGC
>CALDSK010000092.1 GCA_937911865.1 uncultured Synechococcus sp. | reverse complement strand
CTTCTACTTCTCTCTATTCTTCTACTTCTCTCTATTCTTCTACTTCTCTCTATTCTTCTACTTCTCTCTATCAATGAATATCAGTCCCTCAAATTACAAGGCTCAAACCTGTGACTCACCATATACTTGTTGCCGATGATGAACCCGATATTGAAGCCCTGATCACTCAAAAATTTCGCCACGAAATCCGTAAAGGAGACTATCGTTTTACGTTTGTAGCTAATGGCGAAGAAGCGTATCAACAGCTAGCAGCTGCCGCTTCCAATGCAGCGGCTGACTCGGACTCTACAGACCAGATCGATATGGTACTGACCGATATTAATATGCCAGTGATGGATGGCTTAGAGCTTATTCATCGGCTTCAAACTTTGGCACATCCGCCAAAAGCAGTCGTTGTTTCAGCCTATAGCGACATGCTCAACATCCGGGCCGCTATGAATAAGGGTGCCTTTGACTTTGTTACTAAGCCTATTAATTTCCAAGACCTGGTTATCACTTTAGAGAAAACGCTGAAAGCAGTCGATGTAGAAAAGACCAGTCGTGCTTCACATCAACAGGCCCAGCTGCAGCTCTTGCAAAGCGAGAAAATGTCTTCGCTAGGTCAGATGATGGCAGGCGTTGCTCATGAAATTAACAATCCAGTCAATTTTATACATGGCAATCTGAAACCTGCACAGAACTATGTAAAAAACCTGATAATACTCGTAGAGCTCTACCAGCTACATTATCCTGAGCCCGTTGAGGCGATTCAATCGTGGATCGAAGAAATTGACTTGGACTTTTTACAAGAAGATCTCTCTAAACTATTTGATTCTTTAAAGATAGGGACTACGCGCATTCGAGAGCTTGTCCTGTCTTTGAGAAACTTTTCTCGCCTTGACGAAGCGGAAAAGAAACTGGTAGACATCCACGAGGGCATTGAGAGTACGCTGGTTATTTTAGCCAACCGGCTAAAAGCAAAGCCAGAGCGCCCTGAAATCAAAATTACCCGGGAGTACGCTACTTTGCCTAAAGTAGATTGCCATGCGAGTCAGATCAATCAGGTCATTATGAATCTCCTCAGTAATGCAGTTGATGCGTTTGAAGAGCATGGTCAGTGCCGATTTTCTCAAGATCGAGCTCAGGAGATTCAAATTAATACAGCCCTAGTGGATGAGCGCTGGGTCAGAATTACGATTATAGATAATGGCCCAGGCATGAGCGCGGTAACGAGGGCAAAAATATTTGAGCCATTTTTTACAACTAAGCCTGTGGGTAAAGGCACCGGGTTAGGACTCTCTATCAGCTACCAAATTATTACTCAAAAGCACAATGGCAAATTCTCTTGTCAGTCTGAGCTAGGTGAGGGCAGCCAGTTCATCATTGACCTGCCGATCCAGTGATTGGCCGCTCTAGCATGATTTGTTTTGCTTGCCCTATTTTGTTTTTCCTACTATTTTGTTTTTTCTATAAGATTGGCGCAAGCAGGCGGGCAACGCGAGCAGCTAGCTTAAACCAGAAAGGTTTTCTCTGCCACTTGAAGAAGTCTACTAGACGCGATCGCTCAAAGTCTCTTTCCAGCATTGCCTCTACATCTTGAATAAAAGCGAGCGCATCTGGCTTATTGTTGTCTTTAACAACAAAAGTCATCACCTCAAAATTAAGAAAGAATGAGCGATTGTCCAAATTAACCGTACCAACGCCAGCGATTTGGTCGTCACACAAAATGACTTTTTGATGCATAAAGCCTGGCTGGTAGCGATAGAGCTGAATGCCTACCTGTTGCAAAGTCTCGTAGTACGAGAAAGAACAAGCATAAACAATCCACTGGTCCGGTCGATTCGGCAAAATAATCCGAACATCAACCCCTCGGATAGCCGCTAGCCTGAGCGCGTTTAGCGTGGACCCATCGGGCACAAAGTAAGGACTGGCAATCCAAAGCCGCTCCTTGCTGTGATTAATTAAATTGAGAAAAAACAGCGAACAGGCTTCTAGTTTGTCAGCCGGCCCCGTTGCCAAAATAAAGGTTGTTTGGTCTAGCTTACCTGCGACCTGCGCTTTCCAGGAAACCTCTGGCACCTCTTGAGTCACCCAGTACCAGTCGCTCAAAAAAGTTCGCTGCAAGCACTGAACCGCGGGCCCTTTGAGCTGAAGATGGGTATCGCGCCAGTCTCCAAGCTTAGGATCTTTACCACGATATTCATCGCCGATGTTTAGCCCACCGACAAAAGCATCTTTGCCATCGACAATCAAAATCTTTCGATGATTACGAAAGTTGAGCTGAAAGCGCGTTTTAAGGCCCTTACTGCTGCGGAAGCTGTTAACCGTGATACCGTGCTCTTCTAGCTCAGTAATGTAGCGCCGAGGCAAATCACGCGCCCCGATACCGTCGTATAGAAGATGAATCGTTACCTCTTTCCTGGCTCTAGCAATCAGGGCGTTCTTAAACTGTCGGCCAATATCATCGTCATGAAGAATATAGGTCTTAAAGAGAACGTAATCTTTGGCCTGCGCGATCGCTGCTAGCAATCTAGGATACGTCTCTTCACCGTCAATCAGCAGCTTGGCTGCGTTGTGTGTTGTAAAAGGCAGCCCGGTAAAGGTATCGGCAATTCTCTCAATCGTCTTAAACTCGCTGGGCAAGTCAGCTTTATAGTCAAGAATTTCGCTGTAGGCTAGCTCTACTAGGTCTTCGTGCTGCTTGTAAGCCGCCTGAATAGTAGACGAGTATCCTTGAAACTTACTTTTACCCAGAATCCAGTACAGCGGAATAGCAACCCAGGGTAAAGAGATCAGTGAAATGCTCCATGCGATCGCTGCCCGTGAAGACTTAACTTTCATCACCGCATGGGCCGCATTCATAGCGCCTAGCGTATGTACGACTACAGACACCGCACTATATATAGACAGCAAAGTCGCCGGCGAAATATCAAACGTTTGAATAAAGGCTAGAACAGCACCGTAAAAGTGAGAGAAAGCAGCAATCGACAGCACAGAAATTCGGACCTTGTAAGAGGATTCTAGAAAAGAGAGGCTAGAAATGAGAGGCTAGCGACGACACAGCTCAACAATCAGCGGATAGTGATCGGACGAGGTCAGGCTATCAACCACCGTAGAGGTCAAAAACTTCTGCTCGAAGCCTCTGTAAAAAATATGGTCTAGCGGCGGAGAGCTTAAAAAGTTTTTAATTTTTTGAGTATCTTGCGCATTGAACGACACAGACGCCAGTCCTAATCTGTCCGACATACTCAGCAGCTGTTGCCACCGAGCTGAGCTCCAGGTATTGAAATCGCCCGATAGAATAATGGCACCTGAGTGCCGCCTTAAAACGGCTTCGATTGACTGTAGCTGCTGCTTGAACTTATCTATACCCACAAAGTTAATCAGGTGAGTATTTACAGTCAGCAGATTTTCCGAACGCTCTGAGAGCGAGTATTCAGCAAACAGCGTGGCTTTGGGCGTCTGAAGAATGGGTTCGGTGTGGTCTGTCGTGAGCGACTGGCTGCTAATTCGACGGGTGTTAGTCGCAGTAAGAACCCCAGAGTAAGTCTTCGTCGCACTATCGATAAAGTTAGGAGCAAAGCTCCAACTCCAGCCAGGCGCAATATCTGAGAGCCCAAAAACGCTTTTGCTATCTGTATGCGCAGCGCTGGCACACAGCCGCACCTCTTGCAAAAAAATCTTGTCCGGCTGCTGCTGCCTGAGCAACTGACGAAACTCGCACTGCCAATGCTGACTATTATTATTTTTATTAATATTCCAGCTAAGAAGACGAATAGCGCTTCTATTGTGATGCGCACTGGCCGTATGCGAATCATGGTCAACCGTAAATTCAGACACCGCATTAAACCGTGAAAGTGGGTTAAGCGTTTCCAAGAGTGAGACAGTTTCAGAACCAAACATATAGAACAAGCTGCGACAGCTTTCTCATTAGCTTTCTCATTTTAGTGACGCGAAAGCTGCGATCACGTCTCATAAAAACCGTAGCAATCGCCAGCTACACAAGGATAAAACCGCCCTATGTACAGTGCCTCAGTCCCTTGAGCGATATCTACCTTTCAAGAGGCATATTGTTAAGACACCCTTAAATCCTTGCAATATTTCGTTACAAAGGCTATATTGATTACATCGGTTGAGACACACGCTTGGTTTTTCTAAGCGCTCGACCCATACGTACCTAATTACTCGGAATAATAAATGACTACTACTCTACAGCAGCGCGAAAGCGCTAACCTGTGGGAGCAGTTCTGTCAGTGGGTTACTAGCACCGACAACCGCCTCTATGTAGGTTGGTTCGGCGTGTTGATGATCCCGACATTGCTTGCTGCTACAGCTTGTTTCGTAATTGCCTTCATCGCAGCTCCTCCTGTGGACATCGATGGCATCCGTGAGCCCGTTGCTGGCTCTCTGATGTACGGTAACAACATCATCTCTGGTGCGGTTGTTCCCTCTTCTAACGCAATTGGCCTCCACTTCTACCCCATCTGGGAAGCTGCTTCCTTGGATGAGTGGCTCTACAACGGCGGTCCTTACCAGCTGGTAATTTTCCACTTCCTCATTGGCGTCTTCTGCTACATGGGTCGTGAGTGGGAGCTTTCTTACCGTCTTGGTATGCGCCCTTGGATCTGTGTTGCTTACTCTGCGCCTGTCGCAGCGGCAACTGCAGTGTTCCTTATCTATCCTTTAGGTCAAGGTTCCTTCTCTGATGGTATGCCGCTCGGTATCTCTGGTACCTTCAACTTCATGTTGGTCTTCCAAGCAGAGCACAACATTCTGATGCACCCCTTCCACATGCTCGGCGTAGCTGGCGTGTTCGGTGGTTCACTCTTTAGTGCAATGCACGGTTCTTTGGTAACGTCTTCTTTGGTTCGTGAAACCACTGAGACTGAGTCCCAGAACTACGGTTACAAGTTTGGTCAAGAAGAAGAGACTTACAACATCGTTGCAGCTCACGGCTACTTCGGTCGTCTGATTTTCCAATACGCTTCCTTCAACAACAGCCGTAGCCTCCACTTCTTGTTGGGTGCATGGCCTGTTGTCGGCATCTGGTTTACCGCTTTGGGTATCTCCACGATGGCGTTTAACCTGAACGGCTTCAACTTCAACCAGTCCATCATCGACTCACAGGGTCGTGTGGTGGGTTCTTGGGCAGATGTCTTGAACCGTGCCAACTTGGGTATGGAAGTAATGCACGAGCGCAATGCTCACAACTTCCCGCTTGACTTGGCTGCGGGTGAAGCAGCACCGGTTGCTTTGACTGCGCCTTCTATCAACGCGTAAGCCTCGGTTTACACCTTGATGTGAGAGAACTTACGAAGCTTTGAGGATAGTCATCGATTATCCTCAGAGTCTTTTTGCTCTACACGCGGCCCCCGTACAAGTGAATGTACGGGGGCCGCGTGTTTTTAAGAGGGCGTTTATGAAAGGGCGTTTGTGAGAGAAATCTCTCCTGATGTTATTCCCTTTACAAAGTGAGAAACTCTATACTGTTCATATAGAAAGTACACAGGACTTTAAGAGAACCCAGCTATCTCGCTATGTTCTCAAAATTGAATAATTATTGTGACTAATCGAATGAAAAAATTGATGCGTGGGTTCTGTAACCGAATAGGAGCAGCAGCTGCAACGACTTTGCTCGCTATCATAGTTTTACTTATAGGCGGTGATGGTAGTTCGGCGATCGCATCACCGCTCACAACTCAGCCAGTCATTGCCTACAACATCGATTTTGGGATGGACCTAGCCCGGGTAGAACAAACGATTGAGCACTATGGAGAAGAGATTCGTGAGGTGGTAGAACAAGCACTCATGAACAATGTGAACCATCCCGAAAGTAAAGATACTGCTGAGAATACGTACCAGCGGCAGAGCGCGCTGAACGACATACTACCAGAGCGTCGAAACAGTGCTTTTTCCAAAGATGATTTGACTAATCTGAGAAAGACAGAGCATCCAAGAGATCGGTTGAGATAGCCTCTCTCCAACTGGATATTGGCCACATAACGTCGCAGCGCTTTCGGCCTGCCTCTCAATAAAAATATAAAAGCGCCGAATAAAAGCGCCGACCCCGTCACAAAAAGAGAAGGTCGGCGCTTTTGCTATTGCTTGGTCTTATTGTCTAAAGCCCTCTTTACAGAAGCGCTTTAGACTTATGACAGACCAGCAGGTGAAAAAAAGACTTAAAGAAGAGACTTACAGAAGAGACTTACAGAAGCGCGTCTTCTTGGTGTGTCTGAATGGTGCAGTCAGAAGTAGGATAAGCCACACAAGTCAAGACAAAGCCTTCTTCCATCTGGTCATCTTCTAGGAAAACCTGGTCTTCTTGATTGACACTACCAGAAACCAGTTTGCCAGTGCAGCTGGAGCAGGAACCTGCACGGCAGGATGCAGGCAAATCAATGCCTGCGTCTTCAGCAGCTTCGATGATATACACATCATCGGCACACTCAATAGTTTCATTGATGCCTTCATCTTCATTGATGAGTGTGACTTTATAGGTCGCCATGGAAAGCCCTCTGGTTAAAAACGATTATTTTCAAGTTAACTACATGAGAAAACAGTTAACCTCTCTTAACAATATATACCGATCGATGTCTCTGCGAAAATACTTATCTGAGAAGAAATCAAAAGGGGTGTTACAGAGCTTATCTGAGCATTCATTTGGGCCGCTAATTATGTTTCGTGAGCGATGAACTGAAGCGATAGAATGAATAGCTGATTCTTTCCGATGTCATTTCACTCCTCGCACCGCTATGGTTTCTACCGCTGACTCTTCGCCTCAGGCCTGTTCACCGGAAGCCTGCTCACCAGAAGATATTGCTTCGGAAGGACTTAAACCCGATGAATATGATGAAATTGTCAGTCGATTAGGCCGCCATCCAAACCGGGCTGAGTCAGGCATGGCCGGGGTGATGTGGTCAGAGCATTGCTGCTACAAAAACTCGCGGCCTTTGCTAAGCCAGTTTCCAACAGAAGGCGAACGTATCCTCGTTGGGCCTGGAGAGAACGCAGGGGTCATTGATGTCGGCAACGGTATGCAAGTAGCCTTCAAAATTGAGTCGCATAACCATCCGTCTGCGATTGAACCATTTCAAGGAGCTGCGACTGGCGTCGGCGGAATTTTAAGAGATATTTTTACGATGGGCGCAAGGCCGATTGCGGCCCTGAACTCACTGAGGTTTGGCAGCTTAGAAGACGCCCGAACGCGGCAAATTTTCACCGGGGTCGTTTCGGGAATCGCACACTATGGCAACTGCTTTGGTGTGCCGACCGTAGGCGGAGAAGTCTTTTTCGATGAGGCCTATAGCGGTAATCCGCTCGTCAATGCCATGGCGATTGGCCTGATGGAAATTGACGAGATCATGAAATCAGGCGCAACAGGTGTGGGGAACCCCGTGCTGTATGTGGGTTCTACGACCGGACGCGATGGTATGGGCGGTGCTAGCTTTGCGAGCGCGGAGCTAAGTGACGAGTCGGAAGCGAATCGGCCTGCGGTGCAAGTAGGCGATCCGTTCTTAGAAAAGTCGTTGGTGGAAGCTTGTTTAGAAGCATTCAAAACCGGGGGAGTAGCGGCAGCCCAAGATATGGGCGCAGCAGGCATTACCTGTTCGACAGCAGAAATGGCAGCTAATGGTGGTGTAGGAATAGAGCTGGATTTAGATTTGATTCCTGAGCGGGAGCCAGGGATGGTGCCCTATGAATATTTGCTCTCAGAGTCTCAGGAAAGAATGCTGTTTGTGGCTCATGCTGGGCGTGAGCAGGAGCTAATTGATATTTTTCATCGGTGGGGCTTGCAAGCGGTTGTGGCAGGCTCGGTAATTGAAGAACCGATTGTTCGCATTTTGTTTGAAGGTGGCGTTGCTGCGGAGATTCCGGCAACCGCGCTGTCGGACAATACGCCGATTTATCGGCGTGAGCTGATGGCAGAGCCCCCTGACTATGCTCAGAATGCCTGGGCTTGGCGTGAGAGCAATTTGCCAGAGGCAACAGTAGAGGGCGTTGGGAACAAGGATTGGAATCAAGTTCTGCTAGAGCTGTTAACAACTCCAACAATCGCCTCTAAGCAATGGGTGTACCGGCAGTATGACCATCAGGTGCAGAACAACACGGTGATGATGCCGGGTGGAGCAGATGCAGCGGTGATTAGATTGCGATCGCAAATCAATCCAGACCCTCAAGCAAATACCGGTATCGCCGCTACCGTAGACTGCAATGCTCGCCACGTATACCTCAACCCCTACGAAGGAGCGCTGGCTGCTGTTGCCGAAGCTGCCCGCAACCTTAGCTGTGTCGGCGCAGATCCTGTAGCCGTCACTGATAACCTCAATTTCGGCAGTCCTGAAAAGCCAATTGGCTATTGGCAGCTTGCAGAAGCCTGCCGGGGCCTCGCAGACGGCTGTCGTCAGTTTTCTACGCCCGTAACCGGCGGTAACGTCTCGCTCTACAACGAGACACTCGACAGTGAAGGCAATCCTCAACCCATATACCCGACGCCAGTCGTCGGCATGGTTGGTTTGATTCCTGATTTAGACAAGGTCTGTGGACAAGGCTGGCGCGCAGAAGGAGACCTGATCTATCTACTAGGGACAAAAACCGACGACACCGATAGCGGCGCAGTCACCCTGGGGGGATCTGAATATTTGAAAAAGATGCATCAACGTGTGGCAGGCCAGCCACCAAAAGTGAATGTGGATTTGGAGCTAGCGGTGCAGGCAGCTTGTCGGCACGGTATTCGAGCAGGCTGGGTGACGTCTGCCCATGACTGCGCAGAAGGTGGAATTGCGATCGCCCTCTCAGAGTCTTGTATCAGCGGCCAAAAAGGTGCAGATATTACCCTTGGACAGGGCTCTCTGCGTCCGGACACGCTCCTATTTGGCGAAGGCGGTGCGCGTATCGTCGTGTCTGTACCCGCTGACGCAAAACTGGACTGGGAGCAATACTGTCAGGCGCATTTGTCTGAGGGCTGTCATTTCATTGGCGAGGTTTCTGCCACCAACGCATCCCTTAAAATTCAAACCGAAAATCAACAGGTTCTGATTGACACCTCGATTGAAACCATGAAGAGTCAGTGGAGTAATGCTATTGAAAATGCCCTGGCTATCGACAGCTAGCAAAGAAATTTAAACAGCGAACAGGAAGTTTCTTCAACAGCTGCTGCTTAGTTCGCAATTTATCTGCAAAAGGCCCATGAAAAAGCAATAGTCCTAGGCTAATTCATCAGATATTTCAGCAGGTGATGATAGGATTTAAACATCGTTAAGGAAATCTTAAAAAGCTTGATAGCGTCCTGGATACTGCCAGTCACAGATAGCGTCAAGTGTATTTACAGGTTCGCTATTTTGATCTGTTCTTTCCCGTAATTACAGTCCTTGAATCGTTTTTGAATCTTATAGAGCGAACTGACCAGGCACAGGCATAACCGTCTCTGGCTTCAGGCACACACATGACAGCAGATCCTTGCTTGTTTTTGCTAGAAGAAGAAGTAAATAAAGCTATCGACACAGTCTGATAATGACGCGTTTTTAGCTGGTCCCACTGGAGTTTGAATTAAGCATGTTTCCATCACCTGACCCTGCTGAGATGCCCTCTCCCTTACCCCCTACCCTGAATGAGGACCGGCCAGATAAGCCAGAAGAAGCCTGTGGCGTTTTTGGGGTATACGCTCCTAGAGCAGAGGTTGCAACGCTCACCTACTTCGGACTATATGCTTTGCAGCACCGTGGACAAGAATCTGCGGGTATCGCCACTTTTGATCAAGGAGAAGTCCACTCGCATAAAGGGATGGGACTGGTTTCTCAGGTCTTTACCGACGACGAACTTCACGCCATGCCCGGTCAGTTAGCAGTAGGCCATACGCGTTACTCTACAACAGGCTCCAGTCACGCCGCTAACGCTCAACCTGCGCTGGTATCAACCCGTTTAGGCCAGCTGGCACTGGCGCACAACGGTAATATTGTTAACGTCAAGCACTTAAGAGAAGAACTTCTCAAGCGCAATCACGATTTACTCACCACCTCAGATTCTGAGCTAATTGCATTTGCCCTAGCTGAAGCCGTCAACGACGGAAAAGACTGGATAGAAGGCAGTATTTCTGCTTTCAAGCGTTGCGAAGGCGCGTTTAGCTTGGTCATCGGCACACCCGGTGGCATTTTGGCGACCCGAGATCCGCACGGCAATCGCCCGCTAGTACTGGGCAACATTGGCGCTCAGGCACCCGCAGAAAAGCCGACCGAAGGTAGCGAAAATACTGGCTACGGCGCAGGTCAATTTGTGGTGGCCTCTGAAACTTGTGGCCTTGATATTGTGGGTGCAACCTACCTGCGTGACATAGAGCCCGGTGAGCTGATCTGGATTGACAGTAACGGCGTTAAGTCTGTGCAGTGGGACTCACATACCGAGCGCAAGCTGTGCGTGTTTGAGATGATCTATTTCGCTCGCCCTGATAGCGTGTTTCATGGCGAAAGTTTGTATAGCTATCGCAAGCGAATTGGCCAGCGCCTAGCACAAGAGGCACCTGCTGATGTAGACCTCATTATGGCTGTGCCAGACTCGGGTGTACCAGCGGCCATCGGCTATTCAGAATTTTCAGGCATTCCCTATGCCGAAGGTCTGATCAAAAATCGCTATGTAGGGCGAACCTTTATTCAGCCCACTCAGGCAATGCGCGAAACCGGCATTCGGATGAAGCTTAATCCCATGCGTGATGTGCTGGCTGGCAAGCGAATTTTGATTGTTGATGACTCCATTGTTAGAGGGACAACGAGCCGTAAGCTGGTACAGATGCTGTACGCTGCGGGTGCTACTGAGGTGCATATGCGAATCTCTTCACCGCCAGTGACGCATCCCTGTTTTTACGGCATTGATACCGACAATCAAGATCAGCTTATTGCAGCGACCAAATCCATTGAGGAGATTGAGCAACAGCTTGGAGCCGATTCGTTGGCTTATCTCAGCTGGGAAGGCATGCTTGAAGAAACCGGTGTTGCAGTCAGCAGCTTCTGCTCTGCCTGCTTCACTGGCCGCTACCCTGTTGATATTCCAGCTCAGGTTAAGAGCTCAAAACTGATGCTGGAGAAAGTGCCGGCAGAGGTGGTCTAAGCCGAGGAAGCGGTTATTTGCTGAAGCATGAAGGTTGGCTTCTTGTCGCGATCGCCCACTAAGCGCTCAGAAACCGATTGAACAAGCTCTGCACTGACTGTTTAACCTGCTGACGTCGCTTCCAGCTCTCAAAATCTTTCTGATAGCGATAGCCAGACGACTGGTAAGCCCGCCAGCCATGCAGCGTAACGCCTATGCCCCAACACAGGGCGACAAAAGCGGCAAAGCCATAGCCACCGGCCAGTAGATTCAGCAGCAGCAAAAAGCTGTTGAAGATGGCGTAGCGAATCAGGTGGTGATGAAACTTTTGACGCTTTTGCTGGTTGAACAGAGTTTGCTGACCTGACTCACTTTTAAGCGCTCTCCATTCTCGTTCCGCGGACCACAGCGTTTCGGGGGCAATGTTTAATTCGGTAGCAATCTCAGATAGCTGCGTACGAGTCAAATCGCCAGCTTCGGTTTCTTTTGCGATCGCAATTTGCAAAATCTGTTGGGCTTCTTCGCTAGCGTACAGGTCGGCCATAGTTTGAGGAGGACTGAGGAGATTAAGCCAAAAAGTGTAAGGCAAAGCACCGGCTTCTTTTCATTTTATAGACAAATCTATAAAAGCTGCACAGTGAGGAAAACCGATGATAACACCGGATCAGCGGGCATACTAAATCAACTTTCGTTAGTTACATATTCCCCGTCTGCATCTACTTATACAGGTTTATTTCTATGGCTCAGCTTGTTCCCATCACGTTAGAAGATGGCACAGAAATCTACGTTGAATCGACTGAAAACGTCAATGTTTCGCCAGAAGCTACAGACAGTAACAGTGAACCCGAAGAGATGACCCGCGATCATCAGAAAAAAGGCATCTTGCCGATGGGGAATCGGGGCTTTAACAACCTACCCGGTAGGCAGTTCGATGATAGCGACGATACGACACTTTCTGAGAAAAGTGCTGTGGCTACAGCGCAAAGCTTCAAAGCCATTGAAAGTACCATTCGTACCTACACCAGCCAAACCCTCAACGCCTTTAAAGGTATGGCGAGTGGCAACGTCGATAAAGTCACGCTGCAATTTGGTATCCGCATCGCCGGGGAAGCCGGTGTACCTTACGTCACCAAGGGAACCGCTGAAAGCAACTTGAGCATCACCGTAGAGTGCTCTTTCGACGACTAACTGATTCGCCGCTGGTTGATCGAAGTAGATAGTCGGCCAATAAGACTCATTGAATAAGACTGATTGACAGTCATAAAAAAGCAGGTCAGGAACATGCTTCGTCCCTGACCTGCTTTTTAACTTGAAGCCTGCTGAGCCATTATTTCGCAGGTGTCTAGTTCACGGGCATCGGACGACTGCCAACGGCATGACGGTCAATCACTTGATCGACTAGGCCATACTCCATCGCCTCTTGAGGGGACATAAAGAAATCGCGCTCGGTATCTTCCTTAATTTTCTCGTAGGGCTGCCCTGTGTGCTTGGCCATCGCCTCGTTCAGCATCGTCTTTAGATACAAAATTTCTTTGGCCTGAATTTCAATATCTGTCGCCTGGCCTTGCGCGCCACCAGATGGCTGGTGAATCATCACGCGGCCATTGGGTAAAATCATTCGCTTGCCTTTGGCTCCAGCACTTAGCAAAAACGCACCCATGCTCGCCGCTAGGCCCATACAGATAGTCGCCACATCGGGGCGGATATGGTTCATGGTGTCGTAAAGACCTAGTCCCGCCGAAACAGAACCGCCCGGAGAATTGATGTATAGGTAGATGTCTTTCTCAGGATCTTCAGCTTCTAAAAAGAGCATTTGAGCAACAATCAGATTCATCGAATCAGCGGTCACCTGACCATGCAAAAAGATAATTCGCTCTCTCAGCAGGCGCGAATAAATGTCAAAGGCCCGCTCGCCGCGACCTGACTGCTCAATAACGGTTGGAATCATTGGAAGCTACTCGATCTGGTTATCTGGTTTCTCTCCCACTGATTGTACAGACTTCATACCCTGATTGTCTGAGTGTGGATAACCCGAATTTTTGGATAAAGTTCAAATCCAGTACCTCTGATAACGCAACGAAATCAGGCAAGCAGGTAAGCTTTTGATAGAAGCTTATTTATGTGAGTGGAGATGAATATGGCGCGTATCTTTTTGGCTGGCGCTAGCCGTGGTGTAGGGAGAGAAGTTGCTAGGCAGCTAATTATCAACGGGCATCAGGTGAGTGCCCTGCTACGCAGTGACAACGCCAAAGATGACCTAACAGCTATGAAAGTTGATGTGGTAAGAGGCGACGCGCTCAATGAGGAGTTGATGGGTCAGCTAATAGGCCAGATCTCCCCAGACGCAGTCATTTCAACGATTGGTGGGTTGCCTAGCGACACTGGCGTTCGGGTTGATTTTTTGGGTAATAAGCATCTGGTTGACGCAGCGGTAGCAGCGCAGGCGAAGCGCTTTATCTTAGTGACCTCGATTGGTATTGGGGATAGCGCTCAGGCGTTGCCGCCACAGGCGTTAGAAACATTAGCGCCTGTGCTAGCAGAAAAAGAGAAAGCAGAAGCTCATCTGGCCAATAGCGGCCTGACCTATACCGTCATCAGGCCAGGCGGACTGGTCTCTCAACCAGCAACCGATCAAGAAGTGCTGACAGAAAATACGTCAGTCGCAGGCTCTATTCCCCGCATGGGGGTGGCAAAGCTGTTGGTGAGTTGTATGGAGAGCGATCGCGCCAAAAACAAAATCTTTTCTGCCATCGATAGATCTATGCAACGAAGCACAGGAGACTTTGAGGTTGTGAGTCTGTAGCAGTTAGAGACTCCCTAGAAAAGTTAGAGACTCCCTAGAAAATAGAGACGGCTGTAGGCAAAGTCTAGTCAGGCGGTTTAAGCCAGCGCTTGCGCAGACACCAGTCTAGGGTGTAGCGGGCGGTGACAAACCACAGAAAGCTTTCGCCCGTTATCAATAGCCAGCTCAGCAGCGCAAAGGTATCATCCCAGGCAGCTTCTAATTGAGCGAGCGATCGCACCAAAGCAAAAGCCCCTACCGCGCCACCCCCCAAATGCAAGTTGTCGTCTTGCCTGACAATGTAACGATACGTAACGCCAAAAAAGAAGCCTGATGCCATCGCGACGGCCACATTCACTAGCCAACCAAGCAGAGAGTCAGGCAACGGTAGCGGCAGATCGCTCAAAGTTGCGCCGATCATTGCTGCAACGGCGACTAAGCTGACTATTCCAGCACTAATCGCACCTGATTTAATCGATTCCAATCGCGCCTCAGCGACAGACATTTCAGACGTCAGCACGTTCTTTTTCTCTGCGGTAGCATGTTCAAATCGTGGGTTCCATGGCTCAGCCGAGACTAACTTTACCGTATGATAGAAAATGAAGAATTTGCACTATAAAAGTTAGCCAAAATTTAACTATGGACATTTTGACGCTGGGTTGGGTTTCTCTGTTTGCCTGCTTTACCTTTTCTATCTCCATGGTGATCTGGGGTCGCAACGGCTTCTAAGTTGAGATATGGATTCTTTACTATGGATTCTTTACTAAGCGCGGCTGCAAACAATCAGCTGCTAACGATACTGGCAGTACTGTCTTTTATTTTGTTAATCGTGGTCACAGGGGGAGTCATCTACCTGACGGCCATAGAATGGCGCGATAAAAGACGACGCGGAGATGAAGCGAGAGCTATGCCCGCACGGGGTGCAGGCATGGCCAAAGGCAAACGCAAGTAAGCTGAATCTACTGTCAATCGAACTTGCAAACAATCGAACTTGCAAAGGAAGACGTAGCAATCGCTAACTCAGACGATAGACAAACTCGCTGGCCGAATCCCAAAGGTCAAGACAGCCGATTAAAGAAGGGCAAAAGCCAAAGCTCAGGCCAAAACCCCAGAAAAGGGACAGCCAGAAAAGGGACAGCCAGAAAAGGGACAGAAAGAGAAATGACAGCAAGCGAACGGACAGCAAGAAAAGGGGAAGAAATAGAACAAGAGGAGAGAGCAAAAGAGGAT
>CALDSK010000091.1 GCA_937911865.1 uncultured Synechococcus sp. | reverse complement strand
AGCTTTCGATATATAGCGACAGGTTGGGCAGCCTCCCCGCTAGGCCCGCCCAAAAGCACAATGACGCACAAAAGAAGATAATCAAATTGCGTCTGAGCGCGGGTTCGAGGTCTCTAAAGATTTTCAAACAGTCTCCTGGTCAGATGCTTACCTCAAAATGTTAACAACTGTTAAGCGCTTCATGTTGCACCTTTAGCGATATATCGCAGCTATGGTTTCAGCCGCCTCGTCCGTCTTATCTTCAGTGCACCCAATTAAAAGAACAGCCATCTTCGACCCTACGGGCGACTATCGCTATCAGCTAGGCAGACGGTGGCGAGCCCATGGCCCAGAAGTTGCCTTTGTCATGCTCAATCCTAGTCGGGCCGATGCTAGTCAAGACGATCCGACCCTGCTCGCCTGCATTCAGTTTGCGCGGCGGTGGAACGATGCCTCGCTATCGGTAGTGAATTTGTTTGGCTATCGAACGCCGCATCCGAGCGAACTGAAAAAGACGAAAGATCCAATCGGCACTGAGAACGACGCTTACGTTCTGCGGGCGGTAGAACAGGCAGAGAAAGTGGTGCTGGCTTGGGGGAATGAAGGTGGGTTGCTAGGACGCGATCGCGCTATTCTCACTCAGCTCGTTCCTTTTCAGCACAAGCTCTTCTACTTACAGCTCAACCAGTCTGGTCATCCCCGTCATCCGCTATATATTCGACGTACGGTCTCTCTGCAAAAGTTTCTCTGCAAAAGTTTGTAGCTTGCCTCTAACAGCTTCCTGCATCATGCTTTTAGAAAGAAAACTTTCTATTGGGACTTTGCATGCGACTATGAAGTTTCTCAGCTATGTCTTTGAATATTCCTTCTCTAAGATTTGCTTAACTTCCGTATCTAAGAGCGGAATCTCATTGATTACGACATCCCAGACGACATCGTAGTCAATTCCAAAATAGACGTGGACTAAGCGATCTCTCATTCCAGCAATCTGTCGCCACTCGACAGCGCTATATTTCTTTCTCAGCTCCTGTGGCAACTGCTTAACCGCTTCACCTATGATTTCAATGCTGCGAACGTACGCTCGCTTTAGCGTTTCATCAGCCAAAAAATCGGTTTTGCTAATCTTTTCTGAGGCAGCCATAACGTAAGCCGTCTCAATTAAGATGTGTTTTAGGTATTCCTTAGTGGGTAGAGACATACTCCACCTCAGCTAAGATGTAGGGCCCGATGTAAGGACTCAAAGACTCTGTAGTCACCAAGTCAACCCGTCTACCAAAAATTTCTTCCAAATGAAACGCAAGATTCATAAAGTTGCGAAACGTTTTCTTTTCAGGATCAAACGCAACCAGAATGTCGACGTCGCTCTCATCTCGGATATCTACATCTCGAACGAACGAGCCAAACACCCCACAGCGGACAACACCCAAGCGTTCAAACTCCTGCTGACAGGCCTGTAATCGGGTCATTACCTGCGCCTTTGTCTGTACTGGTTCCTTCTCAGGTTGCTCAATCTCCATAGGGCTCCGTTCTCAAGCTCGCTGACGTGAGGGGTCAGGCGTTGTTTTGCAACAATACTTGGATAGCTTCTCGCTGTTCGTTTGGATTTAGCGCCAGCAGCTGACGCTCTAGCTCTTGTGCCGTCATAACATCTATGACTCCAGTAGCTGCTCTAATTCTGCCACTTCCTTCGCCGTTGTAGCGTTTGTCACTTGGCTGGCAATCGTTTCGGCTTCTAAAAATATTGGCGCTTAAATACTGGCACTTACTTCTTATAGATATGTAGCTTGGCTAGGCTAGCGGCACCCACTGACTGGCCGACTGCCCCACAACGGTACTGAGCACCCAATCTTTTAATAACCCATCGACCTCAGCAGGTGCATCGTCGTGTGGGCAGTGGCCTGCATTAATGTGATGCTCTTCAATCGAATCGTAATGCTTTTGAAATAGCTCGCCGCGACTGTAGGTATCCATCCAGGGATCTTCATCTCCCCAAATTAGCAGCAGTGGGCAGGTCATTTGAGACAGTAAGGTGTCCACATATTCTCCCCGTTCTGCTTTAAATAGCGCCGCAAACGCTGCGGGGGCTTCCGGGTCAGTTGCCGGGCGATAGACGTCTTCTACCAGCTGCTCAGTGACTTCGCCTTTATTAACGTACACCTGCTCTAGCGTTTTGCGAATGTACGACTTCTTTCGCACAAACTGAAATATCACCCAGCTGGGAAACGGGGATAGCACAACCGTTTTAACCAGCTCACCGATCGCTTTCTTAAAGGGGTTGGGATCAGTATCTACCTGCTGTTCGCTAAATGAGCCGACGCCGTTGAGCATACACACGCCAACCACATCTGCTGAGCAGGTTGCCCCGGTATAAAGGCTGCTGTAGCCGCCGATAGAGTTACCTGCAACTACCGCAGGGCGACCCACGATCTCCTTGATAAAAGTATCTATCTGGTCGCGCCAGAGCTGGGGACTGTAGCCGCTGCTGGGCTTGGAAGAGCGGCCAAAGCCGATCAGGTCAAGTGCGTACACCTCAAAATTCGACTGTAGTTCAGCAATGTTTTTGCGCCAGTGGTCTGTAGAAGCGCCGAAGCCGTGAATGAAAAGCAGCGGTGGCCGCTCAGGGTATTGTGCTTTGGCCGTTTCGCCCGCGTGAACATAGTGCACTCGGTAGCCTGCCCAGCCCCAATAGGCTCCATTATGAGCAGCGGAAATAACCGGAACTGGCATGTCTGAGCCAGCAGGAGAACTAGCAGGAGCGGTGGCAACCATGATGAGTGTATGAAGAAAAGTAAAGGCGTATCTTTAGTCTATCGTGGTGAACAGCTGACGGCATTAATGACTTCAGGCGGTAAGTTTAACCTTGAGCCTAATGAAAAGCTGTTGAAAACGGAAAAGAGGTGAGTGATGACGCTATCTCGGCAGGTGGTGATCCGAAAAAAACGGTCTGGTGCAACCTGGTTTGAACGATTGATGGCGGCGATCGCAGCTATCAACCTCATGCTCGTTTTGTTCGACCTCAGCTACATTCGCTTTCGCGATCTGTACCTGGAGTTCATGCCTCAGTTCACCGTTTGGTACGGCGAGCAGCTCAAAGGCATCGAACCGGAAAGAACAACGGTGGGTTACCTGGAACTAGTGGACGCGCTAGATGATTCCATCGACCGCGATCTGCAGAGCGGTCTTCAGAGCGGTCTGCAGATCGAGATTCAGAGTGAGATTCAAGGCCGCGAGAGCAGCGACCAAACTACAGCGCGAATTCTGGCTCGGCTGACTGAGCAAAGTGCTGTGATTGTTGATGAAGATCCGTTTGCGGTTGCTGGCAAATCTGGCACGCTAGAGCGGATCAAAAATTTGATGCGATCGCGCATGGAAGAAGATTCTTCAAAGGCGGCCTTTAGAGATTTCTGGGACGAAGATACCTTTAACGGTGTGACTGCCATAGAACGGCTCAACTTTTTTAACAGTGAAATTCGACCGCTGATGGAAACCAACTACTTTCGCGGCATCAGCGAAAGCGGCGGCCCCATCGATTTATTTTGGCGGATTGATATCTGGTTTATGGCCCTTTTTGCCGCTGAGTTTCTAGCACGTACGCTGGTGCTAAGCCGTCGCTATGATGGCACCAACTGGATTGACGCCATGCTGTGGCGCATATATGACGTACCCCTATTTTTCGGGCTGTGGCGCTGGCTAAGAGTCATCCCTGTCACTCTCAGGCTGCACCAGGCTTGCTGGGTCAACTTGGAACCGGCTCGCAATCGACTCAGCCGGGCTCTCGTCAGTCAATTTGCCGTAGAACTCACCGAAATTGTGCTCTTGCGCATCATCGATCAGGCTCAAAAGCTGGTGCGGGACGGTGACGTTACCAGATTAATTATTGCGGCTACCGACCGCAGCCAGTATATAGACATCAACGGCGTGGACGAAGTGCAAACCATCGCCAAAAAGCTGGCCGATGTTGTGGTGTATCAAGTATTGCCTAAAATCAAGCCTGAGCTAGATGCGCTCTTACAGCACAGCGTCGTTGGCGCACTGCACCAGGCCCCGGCCTATCAGGGCCTTAAGTTTATGCCCGGTTTCGATAGTCTCTCTTCTCAACTCTCCAAGCAAGTTGTCGCTGAGCTCTCTAAAACGCTCACGCAAGCTTTGCAAAACATCTTTGCTGATGAACAAGGTGCAGCGCTCACCAGTCAGCTGATTGCCAGCTTTGGTGATAGCCTACGCCAAGAGGTTCAACAGGAAAATACCCTGCTCGAAGTGCGCGGCTTAGTCGATGACCTGCTCGAAGAAATTAAGCTCAACTATGTGGAAGGAATTGCCTCAGAAGATGTGGATCAGCGCCAGGCGGCTCGCTACAGGCTTTACGGTGTCGCCGCTGGGGGGCACTAGGGTAGGGAGCAACTAAGGTAGGGAGTGATAGTGTGCCTACGTGAAGCAGCTATAAGATGGCATAGCGATCAGACTCAGCTACAAAACGTTGTATGTCGGAACTGCTCACATCGGAACCCATGCGCTAAACTGTCTTACAGCAGCGCATTCTTTAGCTGTTTTAGACAGGCTTGGCCTAAGCTATCTAACCTAAATTCGTCTGGCCCATCTGGGCTGTAACGGAAAGTGGGAGCTCTTAATGGAGCCCGCTTTTTTTATTGGCTACTCAGCAGTTTTTATGACGCATCCTCTAGTTCCACAGGTCATTGAGCTGGCCGACCCTCTTGCCAGCAGCGTTGGCTTAGAAATTGTAGAAGCGGTTTTTCAGACCAATCAAAGCCCTCCGGTATTACGCATTACGGTCCGTAACCCTAATCAGGAAGATACCGGACTCGATGACTGCGAACGATTGAACGCTGTGCTTGCAGAAGCACTTGATGAGTCAGAGATTATTCCCGATGCCTACGTGCTAGAGATATCGAGCCCTGGCGTTTCGGATATGCTGACTAGCGATCGCGACTTCACTGTCTTTAAAGGCTTCCCTGTAGAAGTAACGCTGAGCGAACCGCATAAAAATAAACAGGTTTGGCAGGGCAGCTTAGTGGGTCGCGATGAGGACAAGGTGTCGCTCAACTTAAAAGGCAGACCGGTCAAAATTCCCCGGGCGCTGGTGACATCTGTGCAGCTCAGCACTGAAGAAGGGTAAAGCTCACCCACACTGGGTTACTTTTTCCAGATTCTCGTTATGTCAGAGTCTTAAATTTTTGCAGACTCTAATTTTTTCAAACTGTGAGTTTTAACCTCTAGTTCTTAACGCTTACTCACAGATCTAATTCTTCAGCTCCAAATATTTGGGGCTTACAAAGTACTTATAAGTTTTTCTTGAGAGGTCATAGTTCAATGTCAATGGTAGATTTGCCCGGCTTGCAAGACATGATTAAGGGCATTAGCCAGCAGAGAAACCTGCCGGAATCAGCAGTCGAATTGGCGCTTCAAGAAGCCCTGCTCAAAGGATATGAGCGCTATCGCCGCACTCAGCAAATGAACAGCCAGTTCGACGAGGAATACTTCGATAACTTCAACGTGCAGCTAGACGTTGAAGAAGAAGGCTTCCGGGTGCTTGCCGAAAAAACCATCGTTGAAGAAGTCGAGAACTCTGACCATCAGATTGGGCTTAAGGCCGTTCAAGAAGTGGCCCCTGAGGCGCTAGCGGGTGACCAGGTAGTCCTGGATGTCACCCCAGAGAAAAAAGAAGACTTTGGTCGCATGGCGGCAATTCAAACCAAGCAGGTACTGGCACAAAAGCTTAGAGACCAGCAGCGCCGATTAATCCAGGAAGAATTTCAGGACTTAGAAGGGGCAATTCTGAACGCTAGAGTTCTGAGGTTTGAGCGGCAGTCTGTAATTATGGCGGTCAGCAGCGGACTGGGGCAGCCGGATACCGAGGCAGAGCTGCTCAAGCGCGATCAGCTCCCTAATGACAACTATCGTGCCAATGCCACTTTTAGAGTTGCTCTCAAGCGGGTGTCTGAAGGATCTCATCGCGGGCCGCAGCTGCTCGTTTCACGCTCGGATGCCAGTCTGGTAGTAGAGCTATTTTCTAACGAAGTGCCCGAGATAGAAGACGAGGTGGTGCGGATTGTGGCGGTGGCACGTGAGGCGAATCCGCCCTCTCGATCTGTTGGCCCACGGACCAAAATTGCGGTAGACACACTAGAGAGCGACGTCGATCCGGTCGGCGCTTGTATTGGTGCTCGGGGCTCTCGTATTCAGGTCGTTGTTAACGAGCTGCGGGGTGAAAAAATTGATGTTATTCGCTGGTCGCCCGATCCCTCTACTTATATCTCTAATGCGCTGAGCCCTGCGCGGGTGGACGAAGTCCGCCTGATGGACTCAGAAGGGCGTCAGGCGCATGTACTGGTGCCTGAAGATCAGCTCAGCCTAGCCATCGGTAAAGAAGGGCAGAACGTTCGCCTTGCGGCTCGCCTAACTGGCTGGAAAATAGACATCAAAGACTCTGCCAAGTATGACTACGAGGCTGAGAATGCCAAGATGGCAGAGATCGCCGAGAACCGCAGATTAGCCGCTGAAGAAAAAGCAAGGCTAGAGGCTGAAGAAGCCGCAGAGATTGCGGAAGCTGAGGAGTGGAGAGCTAAAGCAAGGGCGGTCGCTGAAGCGAAAAAGCTGGCTCAAGAAGCAGAGGCTCTAGGGATTAGCGTTGAGGAACTGAGCGCGCAGCGGGCAGCTGAAGCGGCTGAGCTGGAGGCGGAGCAGGCGGCAGCTGAAGCGGCAGAAGCGGCAGGCTTGGTTGAGGAGAGTGGCGTCGAAGAGAGCAGCGTCGAAGAGAATGGCTTTGAAGAGAGTGCGGCTGAAGCGCCTGTCGCGGAAGCGGACGCGATCGCGCAGACAGAAACAGAGGAGCTCGCCGTTGAAGCCGCTGAGAGTGAGGAAGAAACCGTTGCCGACATCGCTGGCGAGGAGGAGTAGGCGCGTTAGCTATCCAATGCAGGTCATATTGATAGGCCTGTGACAGACCGGAAGTGACAGAAGATATGGCAGAGAAAAATCACCGGCTATGCGTTAGCTGCCGACAAACGGCTCACCGAGATCGGCTGTGGCGTGTGGTGCGGACCTACCCCCACAGGCAGATTCAGCTCGATACCGGCATGGGCCGCTCTGCCTATCTCTGTCAGCAGGCTAGCTGCCTACAGGCCGCGAAAAAAAAAGATAAATTGAGCCGGGCTCTGAGGACCAAAGTTCCTCCGGAAGTGTATCAGCAGCTAGCTAGTCGTTTGGACACCCATTGCTTAGATAAACTGGACTACAAAGTGTGAAACAAAAGTGCACACATCGTCTATTGTTTTGATTAGAATGTGTGCTCACTCGTTTACAGTTAAAGAATAAGCAAACAATAAGCGGCCACATCCTGCTTTGATAAGGGATGAGGGCCTGAGAGGCCTGCTAGTAATTAGCAACCGCTTTACCTTATGCTTGGGAGTTACAAGCGTGTTGATTCGATAAGGGCAATAGGTCTTATGTAAAACACATCGTTAGTCAGGTTTGAAGAGGGTTAGGATGAACACAGGCAAAGTAAGAATTTACGAGCTATCGAAGGAGCTAGATCTGGAAAATAAGGACATTTTGGCTATCTGTAAAGATGAGGGAATTGCCGTAAAAAGCCACAGTAGTACCATTACAGAAGAAGAAGCAGCCAAGATCAAAAGCGCCGCCACTGCTCCTGGCTACAAGCCAGTGAGTAAAGCCGCTCGCCCTAAGGCAAGAAGTTCAAAGAGCACCGGAGCAAAGCCGCCCGTTGCAAAACCTAACCGTCCGCGTCAGCAGCAAATTTTAGAAATTCGTCGCTACAACAAGCCCGCTAATACGCCTGCCTCTCCTCCGCCTCGGCCTGTATCGGAGCCAGCCGCTGCGTCAGCACCCAGTGCGCCCAGCGCCAGAAAGCCGGTATCGCCTGGCAGCCCGGCCGCTCCCTCACTAGCAGGGCCGCCCACTAGACCCACTAGACCCGGTGCAAACCGTAACGGGTCTAATAATGGTGCTGCTGGACCGTCTGGTGACGTGGCCTCGCCTCAGCAGGAAACCAGAGAAACCTCTAGAGAAGCCTCCAGAGAAGCGCCCAGGGAGCCGGTTAAACCGGCCAGCCCCCCGCCAGAAAGAATTGTGACCACCTCGGGAGCAACCCGCCCAGATCAGCTAAAGCCCAGACTGGTCTCACCGCCTTCTCGGCCTTCTAAGCCAGCCGATTCTACGGGTTCGTCGGGTACAGATACTGCTCGACGAGTCGCTAGACCCGTTTTGAAGCGCGATCGCCCCACAACCGATGGTGATCGCGATCGCCCAAGTCGGCCAACGCTAGATAGCGGCGACAGTAGCAGCGCCGCGCCACCAGCACCCAAGAAGCCAGTGGTAGAGCTGCGTCGCCCGGTTTCTCGTAAGACGGCTGTAGAGAGCACAGATACAGACGACAACGACGATAACGATGACGATCAGTCGTTCTCGGATCCTACTTTGGAGCTGCGTCGGCCAACGCCACCGCGTCCGCCTAAGCGACGTGATCGCACTGCGGTAGAGGAAGACGACGAGCAAGAAATGCGGCCTAAAAAGGTCAACAAGACCAAGCGTCAGCGCGTGATCGTGGACGACGACGATGATTTTGAAGATCTAGAATCTTCTAGCAGCGAAGTCACGCCAGCACAGATCACGATGTCGCTGATGAGACCGCCTAAGCCAAAAGGCCAAAAGCAGTCTAGACCCGCGCCTACAACTAAGAAGGCAAAGCAGCGGACGCCCTCTCGCCGTGAGCGTCGTGAGCGTAAGCAAGAGGCTCCGCCAGAAAGGCCCGAGATGATCGTGCTCACAGGTGGCATTAGCGTGCATGACCTCGCTGAGCAGCTGGCTGTCCCTCAAACTGACATCATCAAGCTGCTGTTCTTTAAAGGAATTGCGACCAACGTTAACCAAACGCTGGACATGCCTACTGCCGAGATGGTGGCGACTGAGTTTGGTGTAGAAGCGGTGACCGCAGAGGAAGCCCCAGAAGCTCGTAAAGTCACTGAGATGATTGAGGCGCAAGACGCCGATCATCTGATCGATCGTCCGCCTGTGGTGACCATCATGGGCCACGTAGACCACGGTAAGACCAGTTTGCTGGACTATATTCGTCAGGCAAAGGTCACTGAGGGAGAAGCCGGGGGGATTACGCAGCATATTGGTGCGTACCACGTCGATCTCCAGTCGAATCCGAACAGCGATCGCAAATCTGGCCAAATCGTCTTTTTAGACACGCCGGGTCACGAAGCCTTTACCGCTATGCGTGCGCGGGGTACGCGTGTTACTGACATCGCCATTCTGGTAGTTGCTGCTGACGATGGCGTCAGACCTCAAACTATCGAGGCGATCAGTCACGCGAAGGCGGCTGGCGTACCGATTGTGGTTGCCATCAACAAAATCGATAAAGAAGCGGCCAACCCGGACCGGGTAAAGCAAGAGCTGATGGAGTACGAACTTGTCCCTGAAGAGTACGGCGGCGACACCATTATGGTGCCGGTGAGTGCGATTACGGGTGAGAACGTAGATACCATTCTAGAAATGCTGCTGCTGGTTGCTGAAGTTGAAGACTTGCAGGCAAACCCAGACCGCTTAGCTCGCGGAACCGTGATTGAAGCACACTTAGATAAAGCCAGAGGTCCGGTAGCGACGCTGCTCGTTCAAAACGGCACGCTCAAGGTGGGCGATGCCTTTGCGGCAGGCCCTGTGTTTGGCCGTGTGAAGGCAATGGTTGATGACCGAGGCCATCAGTCGAAAGAGGTGAAACCTTCTTTCGCTGTAGAGGTGCTAGGTCTAAACGATGTGCCACCAGCGGGTGAGGAGTTTGAGGTATACGCTGAAGAGCGCGATGCTAGAGCCGCTGCGGATGAAAAAGCGATTGAGCAGCGTCAGTCGCGATTGGCGCAGACGATGGCCTCTCGCCGAGTCACGCTGAACTCTTTGTCTGAGCAGGCAAAAGAGGGTGAGCTGAAAGAGCTGAACCTGATTTTGAAGGCAGACGTTCAAGGCTCCTTGGAAGCCATTCTGGGTTCGTTGCAGCAGCTGCCTCAAGGTGAAGTGCAAATTCGTGTGCTGATGGCCTCGCCGGGTGAAGTCAGTGAGACGGACGTTGATCTAGCCGCGGCTAGTGGCGCTGTCATTATTGGCTTTAACACTACGGTGTCTAATGCCGCTAGGCTTGAAGCCGACAACTTAGGTGTTGATATTCAAGACTACGACATCATCTACAAGCTGCTGGAAGACATTGAAGGCGCAATGGAAGGTCTGCTTGAGCCTGAGCTGGTTGAAGAGCCGCTAGGTCAAGCGGAGGTCCGTGCGGTCTTCCCTGTTCGTAAGGGCACCGTTGCAGGCTGCTATGTGCTTTCTGGCAAGGTGACGCGTAACTGTAGAGTTCGCGTCAAACGCGGCGAGCAAGTTGTGTACGAGGGCAATCTCGATTCACTGAAGCGGATGAAAGACGATGCGAAAGAAGTCAATTCTGGCTTTGAGTGTGGTATCGCTGTCGGCGGTTTCAATGATTGGAAAGAAGGTGATTTGATTGATGCCTTCAAGATGGTCTCGCAGCGCCGGACATTGGCTCGGACGTAAAAGGCCCTGCCTCTTGTAGACACTTTGGTTTTTAGAGCCCCGTTCTCTCCTGTGCTTAAGCGGGGCTCTGAAGCCAGAGAAGCGGCCTTTTACGAGTAAGCTTCTCAAGGGGTGAGAAAGAGACAAGAAAAAGACAAGAGATATCGTTGTTTTCTTCGGTGGCGATGATGAGGTTGCAGCAGAACCGCTATCTTTGGGTTCATTTCGCCGGGCTGGCGTTTGTACCGCTACTGCTAGATATTTGCTTGGCAGGGCTTGCTTCGGCAGGGCCTGCTTTGGCGTTTAAAGGGCAGTTTTGGGCGATCGCACTGCTTGGTATTTTGCCAGGACTGGCCATGCAGTGGCTCAAGCCCTTCTATATTTTCAGCCTGCCGCCATCTGCACTTAAACCCGCGGCCCTCAGTGAAGATCAGCGGCGCTGCTTGCAGATATTTAAGTCTTGGCAGATTAAAGCGTTGGCGATTGGGGTAGCCGTATTCTCTCTGTGGCTGCTGGCGCAGGTGTATGGCATGACGCCGCAGGTGAGTCCGGTGTTTACCGCTAAAGCTGGCCTGGTAATTGGGGCGATCGCATTTTTTGTTGCCGCTACCTTTATGCAAATTTCTGTTAGTGCAGGCAGAGCCTTGTTGATTAGCCCACAGGCTTTGAAGCGGGTGGCCGCTGTGGATGTAGGTGCGATCGCTTCTGACTTTCTTATACTAGGCGTTAGAGTCAACAAGCTCTTGCCAGATATTTCGACTCAAGTGCCTGCAAATCAACCCGTATCAGATATTAATAAATCTGCTAAATCAAAGCGTGAATCGAAGACAGTTGCTGCTGAGGCAGCACCTCCTTCGGTAGAAAAAGAGATAGTAACAGAACAACCGGAGCAAGCTGCGATTAAGACATCTGATGAAGTCACAGAACTGTCAGAACCAGCAGCAGGTAAAGAGAGTGAAGTAGAAGTTGTCATTCCTGAAAAGCTTCCTTTGGATAAGGAAGAAGACTTTCAAGCGTAAATTGTAGAGAAGGCGCGTTGTCACTTGCCTGTGACAGAACGTGGACTACGCTGAAAGAGGCTGCAGAAAGCAGATTGTTTTAACGAGAAACAACAAATAGCTGATGGTTCTGTTGAACATTGAATAAGGTGTGTATGAAGTCTCCCTAGGTGAGGAGATCAAGAGGTTAGGATAACAAGCACTCTTGAACGATGACCAACTCTACCCGAACTGGCTGCACCAAAGGCTTGTCGAAGACGATTGACCCTGGGATAAAAAGTCAGCCCTGACGCTGGAGACTTTTTTTGCCCAGTACACCCTGCACGATTCCTACTGGGTCGGCATATTTCACCATGTAGCCTATCGGTACGGTGTTGATAGCACCTGCCGATAGCACCTGCCGATAGCACTAAGCAAAATTGAGTTCTGAGGGAACAGCTGCGATAGGCATCACAACTCTATAAATGGCGATAGAGTGATTATTGAAGCGAGTCAAGCAGCTTTTATCTTGATTGTGTGATGATGATTTGCTGCTGCTGGACTGTAACTGTTCAACCTTTAAGCAAAGCGTGCAGTTGATTCACATTTACTCGTATTCTAACTGTTGATGTTTGTCTACGAGCCGCTGTTTGATTGCGCTTTATGAATTAGTAAGATTTTCTGGGTAAGTGCTTTGATACTATTGGCACAGAACTCAGGCACTTTCGAACAAAGTAATTGGGAAAACCTCCCTTTATATGTAGAGCAAGACGCAGCTGTCTCATGCTCACACTATCTACTATCTTCGATTTTCTTTTGATATGAGCCTTCCTGTCATTGTTGATATCGCAATTGGCTTAGCTTTCATTTATCTAATGCTAAGCTTGCTAGCCTCAGAGATTCAAGAACTGATTGCAACTATTCTGCAATGGCGAGCTAAACACCTGCAAGATTCTATTGTTAACCTTTTTGCGAGCGACGTTAATTCTACCCACAGCGTTGAAAAAGCTAATAAGCTTGCCAAGAACGTCTATCGGCATCCGTTGATTAGAGGTCTCAATCAAGAATCTAAAGGCTTTTTGCCAAACCTGTTTAGAGGCATGACCTGGCTAATGTCTCGCCTTTATCAACGGATTACAGGGCGACCTGAGGGAGAATTTGGCGATCGCCGCACTGCACCCTCATATATTCCTCCGGAATCTTTTGCGACAGCCCTGCTCGAACAGCTTGGTACCAAGTACTTTATCGAAAGGCTTGTAGAAGCAAAGTTTTCTGAATTTATTGAACTAACTCTTGCGGAAATGAGCTCTGACAAAGAGATAAAAAGTCAAGAAGGATTTCAAGAACTAGAAAAGAATCTTCATCGTATTGAAGGGGACTTCATTGAGGATCGGATTGATCTTGAAAGCTCTATTGCTAGCATTAGAGTCAAACTAGATGAATTCCTGAAGTCTATAGAGTCAGATAAGGCAAGTGAGTTAAGGGATTGGAAGGAACGGGTCTTTGTTGATGATGAGCGAGTTATTAAAAACGCTGGCCTAAAGCCAACGCTGCAAGAGATTGTTGATTCGATTGACAAAGATAGTAAAACGTATCGAACCTACAAAGAGCGATTTGCGCGATATGAACAAGAGCGCGCTCAAGAAGTGGGTAAAGACTTGCATGCCTTTGAGGAGTTCCTCTCTGCGTTCTTGAATCAACTACTCACTGAGCAAAAAGTTTTTGACTATAAGTTCGACATCATTGTCTTTGAAAATCCGCCCGCTAACTGGACAGAACACGAAATAGACGCGAGTAATCCAATTCGCCGCACCAAAACGCCGATGCATCGAATTGAGGAAGTGATCATTACTCACTTACTGGAGGCTGAAAGGCGCAATGCAGGATCAGAAAAACGGCGAAGCATTCGAGCCTTTCGGGAAGGATTTTCGGGAAAAAGTAACCTGTCGAACTGGCGAGACTTTAACTCATCTGGAGAGTATGTGCTCAGCAGAATAGTTCCATTTGCTCTGCTGTTTCTTTTTGGTTTTTTAGTTTCTGTTACGCTCTCCGACCTGCAGTTGAGCTGGCTAGGTCAAGCTAGAGCCTTTTTTCGCAACCTTTTGCTCAGTAAGTGGAGCGGCTTCTTCTCCATTCTCTGCTTGGTTGGGCTACCTTTGGTGTGGTTTACAGGATCTAGATCTTACTTTGCACACCATCGCTGGAAGAGTAGCGCAGGCGTATCGGATAGAAAATCCAGCGATCGGTTTCTAGAGCCCTCCAATCAAACGCTAACGGAAATATTTGATAACTATAGCGTTGATGAGCTATCTGAGTCGATAGATGCGACGCCTGTAGATGCGGATGTAGAAGGGCCGCAGACGGCTACTCTACTCGCAGACGGCCTGACGAAAAACAACAGTACAATAATCAGGGAACAAAGATTTTCTCACGATATTGCCTCGCGGCTGAAGGCCTTAGAACGTGCACCTGCCGCGCTGCGCTACAACGAGATTAAAGATTTGGGCCGCAGCTTTCGCCGTTACTACTTGAAGCTAGCGTTAGAAAATGCGGATATTGACTTACCGTTTATCCCAAGTTCGATCAAGCAGAGTTTAGCGGTTCTAATTCGACGCTCGAAGATAAATGCTAGGCAGACTGAAGATCAGATTCTTCAGCTCAAGTCTGAAGTAGAAGATTGGTACGATCGCTCGATGGAAAGAGCCTCTGGTGTGTATCGACGGAATGCCAAAGGTATTTCGATTTTGATTGGGATTGCACTAGCGATCGCAGTCAACGCAAACTCCATCCATATCCTAGATCAGCTAGCCTTTAACGATGCGCTAAGAGAGACTATTGCTGGATCTGTTCAACAGTCTATGGCTGAACGGTCAATGGATGATTTAACCGACTCAGAAAGAGAAGCCTTACTCGCTGATCTTGAACAATCGTTGGACGATATCAACTTGCCAATTGGTTGGGATCCTGCTCTGATCAATGAAGAATTTGGCTGCCAGACGCCTAATACGTCAGCGGCTGTAGATCTGACACGTTGGAATCAGCTGATTCAAGCTTGCGTTTACAACCAGAGCAGTGCAGACAATTCACTAGAGCGTCCTGAAGCGTTTTTCTATCCGACGGCTATTCTCTCTATCTTTTTGCAGGAGCCGCTGTTGGGATTAAAGTATTTGTTGGGTTGGCTGATTACTGGCATTGCTATTTCGATGGGTGCATCCTTTTGGTTTGATTTGCTGAGCAAGCTGGTTAAGGTACGCAATACGGGTGGTAAGCCGCATCCGTCCGTGTCTGGTGCTACTGGGCAGAAGAGAGATGCTGCTGATATCGCTGTGGAGAGGCGTCGGCAAAATTAAAGAGAAAGGGCCTCTCATGTGTTCTGGTTGATCGGTACAGTGTACGTGCGGGCATGTCAGCAATGAGAAGGAAGGAGGTAGGACTGATTTAGTGACTCATTGCTGCCAACGTTAAGCACTTTCGAAACATTCCAAATTACGCCACGAAAATCGGTTGGACTGAAGCGAAAGGCAAATGCAATCATAGCGCTTTTATACAGATCCCGTTG
>CALDSK010000090.1 GCA_937911865.1 uncultured Synechococcus sp. | reverse complement strand
CGCTCAATCCTTTATCGATTCCTAATCATTCCGCGACCGTATCGCGGCGTTGACCGATACGGTGCGTGGTTACGAGCTTGGGCTCACCGCTTTGCGCGAAAGCCTGCGGATGGCGGTGCTGGAAGAGCGCGCGTTGCGCGTTGATCTTCTTGGACGCTCTGAGGAGCTGACCCGCCTTTTAGCCGCGCTGCAGGCGATTGAGCGTCGCGGCGGGGCGACGGCCGTGGTGCACCCCGACGGCGTTTTGCCGGCGATCCGTGCCGGGATGCTGACGGCCGATCTTGTTCCGGCGCTGTCGGCCCATCTAGACATTAGCGACTACCCGATTCCCGCAGGGTTTGAGTCTAAGAGTGCTGTGACTGGGAAAGGCAAACGCCAAGCTACGGTTACCACAACCAGCTATGGTGTGCGTGCCCCAAAGCTCAGGCAAATTCGAGCCGCCCATGTGCAAGGCGGCGCGGCCCTTCAGGTCTTAAACTTTGTCATCTTTCCAGAGCTGAATTATGACCTGCCCTTTTTTGGTGCTGATCTGGTGACTTTGCCGGGCGGACATCTAATTGCCATTGACATGCAGCCGCTGTTCCAAGACGAGGCCTATCAGGCAAAGTACAGCGAGCCTATTATGGATATGTTTCGCGGCTTTCAGCAGCATTTACCATGGGGGGGTGATTTTCCCGAAGAGGCTCAGACCTTTTTCTCGCCCGCTTTTTTATGGACCAGACCGGCAGAGACTGCTGACGTAGAAACTCATGTATTTGAAGCCTTTGAGTCCTATCTCAAGGCCTACATTGAGTTTGTTCAATCGGCTGAGCCAGTGAGCGATCCGGCGCGGCTAGAGGCAATCAAACGCTCACAGCTGAGCTATGCTCGCTACCGAGCAGAAAAGGATCCTGCTAGAGGCATGCTCACCCGGTTTTACGGCCCGGAGTGGACCGAAGCATACATTCATGGCTTCTTGTTTGATTTGGAGAAAGATCCGCGAATAGCCGCCTAATTGCCGCCTAATTATAATTGAATGCATGGGTTTTGCCGCCCAGGTTTGATGGCATCCGGATTAGCTGATGATTACACAGAGCGCCAGTCTGAATAGCGGGTCTTGATGGCAGGTGCGGATATCTGCTGGCGATTGTACGGTTGTGTTTTGTAAAGTAGTCAGTTCGTCGAGCACATGAAGGACGAAATTAGTCTCTATGGCCGACAGTTTTGAAATGGCGAAAACTATTGCCGTGTATGTGATTCAGTCCGCTGAGACGTTTGTGAACTTTCTTGAACTTTCTTAGATTGCTGTCATATCCGTTTTACTCTTTAAATGTCAGAGCAATAAATTGTCGAAATCATTTGACTGAGTCTAAGAAGAGCTCCTGCAAGGACTTCAGGAAGACCTTAGAATGATCGCTGAGCAATTGCGCACCTGAGCTGATCTACTCAACAGAATTGTCCCAACGGCTGGTTTATGTCTAGGGGCTTTCTTGCTAAAAGGTAGACTCTGCAAAGGACTGTTTTTAAGGCCCAATTCAGAGTGTTTGATTCTGAGGGTTACCGTGCGGAACCCTTGTTCTGTACACCTCAAATATTAGGAGAATTTGGATCTATGTTTGATGCGTTTGCTAAAGTTGTCTCCCAAGCTGATGCTCGTGGTGAGTACCTCGCTACTTCTCAGTTAGATGCGCTTGATGCAATGGTTGCTGATGGCAACAAGAGAATGGATGCTGTTAACGGCATCACTAGCAATGCTTCCGCTATTGTTGCGAATGCTGCGCGTTCCCTGTTTGCTGACCAGCCCCAGCTTATCCAGCCCGGTGGTAATGCTTACACCTCTCGTCGTATGGCTGCTTGCCTACGCGATATGGAAATTATCTTGCGCTACGTCACTTACGCAGCGTTCTCTGGCGATGCTAGCGTTCTAGACGATCGTTGCCTCAACGGCCTACGTGAGACTTATGTTGCACTCGGCACACCTGGTGCTTCTGTTGCTGCTGGCGTAGAGAAGATGAAGGCCGCTGCGATCGCTATCGTTAGCGACAACAGCAATGTTACAAACGGCGACTGCAGCAACTTGATTGCTGAAATCGGTGGCTACTTCGACCGCGCAGCTGCAGCTGTTGCTTAGGTCAAGATTGAAGCACTCAAAGGTCTTGTCCTTGGAAGCTGAGTGATTCATGTCTTAACTGTTCAAATCGTTTTGAACATTTTGGGCTTGGGTCTCCTGGTTTATAAGTTCATTTCTCTGAGCGCGCAACAAGCCAGCGCAGTGCGACTGGTTTACCCCTTTAAAATGTTGACATCCTCAATTGGGAGATCTTAAAAGATGAAAACTCCTTTGACTGAAGCAGTCTCTGCTGCTGATTCTCAAGGCCGTTTCCTCAGTTCCGCTGAAATGCAGGTTGCATTCGGTCGCTTTCAGCAGGCTAAAGCCAGCCTAGAGGCGGCTCGCGCTTTGACTTCAAAAGCTGACAGCCTAGCTTCTGGTGCTGCTCAAGCTGTTTACAGCAAGTTTCCTTACACGACTCAGATGCAGGGTCCTCAGTATGCTGCTGACCAGCGTGGTAAGGACAAGTGTGTTCGTGACATCGGTTACTACCTCCGGATGATCACTTACTGTCTCATCGTTGGTGGCACAGGCCCCATGGATGATTACTTGGTATCAGGTCTTGCTGAAATCAACAAGACATTTGATCTTGCGCCTAGCTGGTATGTAGAAGCGCTCAAGCACATCAAGGCTAATCACGGTTTGTCTGGTGTTCCTGCCACTGAAGCGAACAACTACATCAACTACGCTATTAACGTCCTCAGCTAAATTGGCGTACTAGCCTCTGGTTTCTTGTATCAGGCGGTTAGACTTCAATTTTTCACCCAGAGAGATATGCGATTACTGGAAAGTTCTAGTGATTGTTTGTTTCTCTGGGTTTGTTGTTGGTAGCTGTATTTGAATGAAGGTGGTTGAATAAAGATGATCCAATGAAGATGATTGAACGATGAGTGATCCTTCACAGCTTGAGAGTAGCGGTGCGCCACAGCTAACTGTGCCCCAAGCGATCTCAAACTTAAAGCAAACCGAAGATACCGGCGATCGCTATTACGCAGCCTGGTGGCTCGGTCGGTTTCGTGTAGAGCAGCCTGAAGCCGTAGATGCCTTGCTAGTAGCACTCAGTGACCAGAGCGATCGCGATACAGACGGCGGCTTTCCGCTCAGAAGAAATGCGGCTAGAGCGCTGGGAAAAGTCGGCGGTGGAAACAAGCAGGTCATTCCTGCGCTGATTGCCTGTTTAGACTCGACAGACTACTACGTTAGAGAAGCGGCTGCTCAATCGCTAGAAGCGCTGCGTGCGAAAGTCGCAATTCCTCATCTGCGATCGCTGTTAGACGGTGGTTTAGAAGCCGCTGTCCCTGTGCCTGGAAAACCGCATCTGGTGCAGCCATACAATGCCATTTTGGAGGCTTTGGGCAGCCTGGGTGACGATAGCTCTGAGGCCGTTTCGGTGGCTGTGATTGAACCTTTTTTGCAGCACGAGATGCCCCAGGTGAAAAACGGCGCGGCGCGGGCGATGTACCAGCTGACAGGCAAAGGTAAGTACGCCCAGATACTGATCGACACGCTGAGCTGTGATGATTTGCAGCTGCGACGCTCGGCGCTGCTAGATTTGGGTGAGGTCGGCTATTTCCCTGCGGCAGATGCGATCGCTCAGACCCTTGCCGAAAACAGCATCAAAATTATTTCGCTCAAAGGGCTGTTAGAAAGACAAATTCAAGCTGCCAACGCTCTGGTTTCTGACAAAACTTGTAAAGTCATGTCACTGATGGATTCCCTGCTGTAAGTCGTTTTGGTTTAATCCCTTTCGTTTTATCCGTTTTGCTGTCATCTGTTTTGCTATGGCCGACACTCTCTTGCAAACTAAACTTCAAGCCGTTGAATCTGCTGATTCAGCGCAATCAATGCTAGATGCCGTCGAAGCGTTGGCCGAGCTGAAAGATGAGGGCGCAATTGATATGCTCATTCGCGTTTTGGGCTACAACAATCCGGGGGCGGCAGTCGCAGCCGTGGATGGGCTCGTTCAGATTGGTACGCCTGCGGCTTCGGCGCTGCTTAGCCAAATTGATGGCTACAACTATGGTGCTAGAGCCTGGGCGCTACGGGTCCTGTCGGGGATTGGTGACCCGCGCGGGCTAGATTTAATTTTGGAGACGGCGGCAGAAGACTTTTCGCTGAGCGTAAGACGGGCCGCAGCGCGAGGTTTGGGTTCTATTCAGTGGGAGAAGCTGGAGAAAGCAGACCGCCGAGAGGGGCAGATAAAAGCGAGAAACACGCTGTTGCAGGTTGCGATAGACGATCCAGAGTGGGTGGTACGCTACGCGGCTACGGTCGGATTACAAGGGGTTGCCACAGCAGCTGCGGCGGAAGACCAGCCAGATTTGCTGCCGCCAATAGCTGACTGCTTGCGTCAGATAGCCAGTGTTGATGAGACCGTTGCTGTGAGGGCGAGAGCTGAGTGGGCGATCGCACAGTTACAGCTGTCTGTTTAGGGCCTAGATTAGCGAGCCTAGATTAGTGAGCCTAGATTAGCGAAACTAGATTAGCGAAACTAGATTAGCGAAACTAGATTAGCGAAACTAGAATAGATGCGCGATTAGGACAAAGGATGATGTCTGCTTCCCTTTCTGCCTCCCCTTCTGCACTCAGCTACGCTATTATCGGCACCGGCGCTATCGGCGGCTATTATGGGAGCCGGTTGCAGCAGGGGGGCTGTGAGGTGCATTTTTTGCTGCGCAGCGACTATGAACAGGTTAAAAACTCTGGCTTAGTCATTGAATCGATCGACGGTGATTTTGTTTTGCCGCGGGTCAATGCGTATTGCCGTGCTGCAGACATCCCGCCGGTTGATGTAGCGATTGTGGCGTTAAAAACAACGCGCAACCATCAGCTGATGGACCTGCTACCAAAGCTTAAGCCCGGTGGGGCAATTCTCTCTTTGCAAAATGGGCTGGGAATTGAAAGTGCGATCGCCCGTCAGCTAACAGAGAACAATCGGCCCGTACCCAGCATCTTGGGTGGTCTTTGCTTTATTTGTTCTAACAAAGTTGGCTCGGGGCATTTTCGCCATCTCGATTACGGACGCATTTTGCTAGGTGCTCACAGCTTGGATCATCAGCCTTGCCTGCCGACATCGCTGATGGAGTCTATTACAGCTGATTTTAGTCGGGGGCCTGTTGAGATAGCGATGACCGACGATTTACCCATGGCACGGTGGAGAAAGCTGGTGTGGAATGTGCCCTACAACGGACTGTCGGTTGTGTTAGATGCTACGACGGCTGAGATGATGGGGAATGAGGACGTGCGATCGCTGATTACAACCCTGATGCAAGAAGTGGTAAGTGTTGCCAACGTCTGGGGCGAAAAGACTTCGCCCGGCGCTCATCGCACGCTTTCTTCTGATGTGATTGACCAAATGCTGGCGCACACAGATGAAATGTCTGATTACCGCACTAGCATGAAAATTGACTACGACGAAAAGCGCCCTTTAGAAATCGAAGCGATTTTAGGCAATCCTATTCAGGCTGCGCAGGCACTCAGCCTGCCGGTACCTGCGATGACCATGCTGTATCAACAGCTCTCTTTTCTCGATGCCAAGCTTCAACGTTGAGTTTTAGCATACAGCCAGCGGAGCGCATAGCCAGCAGTATAGGTCGCCAGCGCTACTGGGCGGTCATTCCTTTCGTCAAACGCATCGCAACAACACGTTCTATCTCTTCGTGTTTGTCAGCTGGCATCTTTAGCGTGAGAAACTTGGGTAACAGCGGGAAGCGAGGCCGGTAGTGAAGGGTAAGCGTCTCAGGCTTCAGTGGCTCCCACTGATAAGCGGTCAGCCGATCCCAAGAAATGTAGCGGCACAAATAGCAAAGTCCGCCCTCTCGAAATTCCATCCGACTCATGTTCAGTAAAAAAAATAGACCTGTGACCAACCAAAGGCCTGTCAGCAAAGAGAGCGTCCTCAACAGCTCGTTACCCTCAAGGGGCCATCTAGTGGTCGCCTCCCAGGTGAGGACTGCGGCAAGTGCGCCTTCAAACAGGCCAATCCAGACAAAATATTTGTTTTGTGGCGGCCTGCCTACGTCTAGCAGCAATCTACCCGCAGCGCGTTTGCGAACAGGCCAGCTAATCAACCAAAACGCCAAAATCACCATATACAGACCTGGAAAGATAATGTACTGATAGGCATCATCGAGAAAATTGATGCCAAAGATTGTGGCATAGACAATGGCCAACATCGGTAGCATATCGAGAAAGTTTCTTTTGGCAGCTGTTTTTCCGACCGTTTTCACTAAAAAGAGATATCCCACCCACAGGCCAAGTGCAAGAGAGCCCAGCGTGATTAAAACTAACCAAAACATAAAAAACATAACTAGAGATTCCTTGTAAGAGGGGGTAAGGGGCTGTTGTTCAAATTCAAGCAACAGGCTTGTGGGTAAGACAGGGCTCTATGCCACAAGAAAAGCTGACCCTCGGCTGAATCGGCTATCGGCAGCTAGCTTCACGCTCCGATATCAGACTCAATGCGGCCGTAGTCTAGCTTGATAATCCGATCGGCTAAGTGAAAGTAGCGGTCGTCATGGCTAATGACAAAAATAGTTTTACCTCGCTGTTGTAGTTCGCTTAACAGCTGCGTGTAGAAAATTTTTCGGAAGATCGGATCTTGATCTGCGGCCCATTCGTCAAAGAGATAAATAGGTCTGTCTTCTAAATAGGCAGACAGCAGCGCTAGCCGTTTTCGCTGGCCTTGAGAGAGGGCTGTTGTAGAAAGATGCCCCGATTGAACAGAGACTTTTTCTTCAAGATTTAGCCTTTGAAGGTAGGCTTTCGCTTGAGTCTCTAGCGCTGATGAATTCTCTCCTACTAGCCGCTTGAACAGATAAAAGTCTGAAAAGACGGTAGAGAACTGCTGACGATAGCCCTCTCGATTGGCCTCTGTTATCGGTTCATCTCCGAGTAAAACCTGCCCCGACTCGGGACTATAAAGGCCTGTAATCAGCTTTGCGAGTGTAGATTTGCCGCTACCATTGCCACCCACAATAAAAATTAGCTCACCTCGTTTAATCGTCAGCGTAATTGGGCCAACCGAAAATGGGGTTTCTGCACCTTCTCCTTTGTAGCGGTGCGTCACTTCCTTTAGCTGAATGGCTTGCCAGCTATTGGCTGTAGCTGACGTTATAACCGTGGGTTGCTCCGCCGACTCTATGAGTGAAAGGCCCATACTCTTGACCTTTTTGATTGCGACGTTGGCGGTTGCTAGGTTGGGTAGCGTGTTGATCACGCTTTCAATTGGACCGACGACGTAGGTGATAGTAAGAATATAGGCCGGGAGAATTTGCTGAATGTTAGAGATGCCGCTGCTGGCGGCAAAGCTGGCTGAAAAGAGCAGCAGGCCAATCAGAACAAAAAACAACAGCTGGCCGCTGCTGGTCGCGATCGCAGCTATTTTGAACGCGGTTATGGTGTAGTTTCGCGAAAAGGCGGCGCTAACCTGAAGATCTTCCTCAAAAAATAGCGCCCGCCGAGTAGCGTTTAGCTTGAGTTCTTTGGTTCCATTGGTAATGCCGCCGAAAAGCTTAAAGAGACGATCTATCTCCTTACGAGCGAGGGCAATGTATCGGTAGGCTAGGGTAATCAGGAGTTGGACGATAGCGATCGCAGCCGCTAAAAATACGACAACTGCCAGCAACGCCCCTATAGAAAGCCATCCCAGATAGATCAGACAGCCTACAATCACTGCCGCGTCGATGCAAAGCCTGGGAATAACAAAGACAGTATTGGAAATCTCTTGAACATCTTTGGTGAGAACCGCTAAAAGTTGACTGGGCCCAAACCGCTCTAATTGCTGTAGGGGCGCTGAGAGAATTCGCTGCGATAGCTGAAGTCGAAGCCGATAAACAGCATCTTGAGATAAATCGACCAGCAAAAACTGTGACAGGCTACCGGCCAATAGTGCCACCAGCGCCAAGACCACAAAAGGCGCAATATCTGAGCGGGATGTTCCCTGTGTGATTAGCTGATTAATTAGCGCGATGAGTCCGGCGCTGCATCCGCCGCTCAGCAGTCCAGCTGCGATCGCACCAAATACCCTAATGCTAGACGCCCTGATCAGCAGCCAAACAACATCCATGCTGTTTCTATTGACCTCTAAGCGCAACAATTGGATCTAGCCGAGCCGCCTGGCGGGCTGGCACCACTCCAAAAATTAGGCCGATAGAGCCCGATACGCCAGTCGCTAAAACGACTGCGCCCATAGATACTGTTGGGTTCAAAGGGCTAAATACCGCAATCAAAAAAGCAGCGCCTGAGCCGACCCCAATGCCAATAAATCCACCGAAAACAGAAAGCAAGATAGCCTCAATTAAAAACTGAGTGAGAATAACACCCTGAGTAGCACCAATCGCCTTGCGCAAACCGATTTCGTGAGTGCGTTCAGTGACCGATACCAGCATAATGTTCATTACTCCAATGCCACCGACCAGCAGAGAAATACCAGCGATCGCACCTAGCACCAAGCTCAACCCCGCGCTCACTCGCCCAACCAAATTCTGTAACGACTTGTTCGCAAACAGTGAAAAGTCTTTTTTGCCATGGCGATTGGTCAAAATGTTGCTGACTTGGAACGCCGCTGTTCTTACCCCGGCAGCATCTGCCGCAGATAACTCCAGGAAGTCGATCGGAATGCCTTTTGGCGATCGTCTGCCATCTAATTGGGTCGCCATGGTTGTAATGGGCACGTAGGAATAGTCATCGTATCGAATGCCAAAAGAAGAGCCTTTCTCGGCTAGGACACCGACAATTTGAAAGTTAAAATCACCGACTTGAACCAGCTGTCCTAGCGCGGGCTCATCTTTAAACAGCTGCTTGGCGAGCGTTGCGCCCAGTACAATCGACCGGCTGCTCTCTTGAACATCTGCTTGGCTGATGAATTGCCCTTTTGCCATTTGCAAGTTGCGTACATACAGCATGCCAGGGGTCGTCCCGATGACTTCGGACTGGTTAGAGCGAGTCTTGTGGGTGAGCTGCTGAGAGCGATTGATTTGCGGGGCGATGGCTTTGACAGCAGGCGCCTGCTCGGCAACCGCTGCCACATCGTCGAGCGTAATGACCGGAAAATCATTGGAAAGGCCGCTCTCATCCCAATTGCCCCCAGCATAGACTGTTAGCTGGTTAGGGCCCAGCGCCTCTAGCTGATCTTTGGTGAAGTTCTCAGCGCCCTGACCTAACGCCACGATAGAGATTACCGAGGCATTGCCGATGATAATGCCCAGCATCGTCAGCAGACTTCGCAGCTTGTTGGCGCTAAGTGTACGCACCGCCATTTGAGTGTTTTCAATCAGGTTCATCGCACTTCCACATCGTACGTAGTCTTTGGTTAATCGGCTCTAGATACGCCTTCTAGATAAATCTCCAGGTAAGCAGAGAGACCATGCTAGAAACCGCCCGTGGTATCGACACCTTCAATCACTTGACCAGGTGGGGGTTCTATCAAGATGCGATCGCCCGCTTCAACCCCTTCTAAAATCTCTACCTGAGCCCCAGAAATAGTCCCTACTTCTACCGATTGAAAGGTCGGTGTCGCCTCGCCTTCGGCCAGATATACGCCCCGCTCTCCATCGGATTGAGTCACCAGCGCAGCCAGTGGAATCACTAGCGCATCTTCCACTGGCTCTCCGATAAAGGTTAGTCGTACCGTCATTCCCGATCGCAGCAAGTCTTGACCAGAGAGAATTTTGACCTTCACCTGAAAAAACGTCACCTGCTCTTCTCGGGTTGCCCGAGGCGCGATCAGCGTAATTTCTCCTTTGAAGGTTTCCGCTGGGTAAGCCGTGCTCACAATTTCCACGCTCTGACCCACCTTCAGCTTAGCGATACTCGCCTCTGGTACCTTTGCATCCACTTCTAACCCGCTAGAGAGTTCCGCAATAGACGTTGACGTCGCACCGTCGTCTGAAGAGGCCGCTGTTGTGGGGGTAACAAAGTCGCCCGTTTCAGCGAAGCGCCGGGTAATAACACCTGCAAACGGCGCTCTTACGATCGTATCGTCTAGATCAATCTGCGCACTCTCAAGGCCTGCTTCCGCCTGAGCAAGCGCGGCTTCTCCCTGAATAATCTCTTCTGGCCGGGTCCCATTTGTAAGGGCCGCTAGGGCCGCTTTAGACTCCTCTAGCCGCTGCGCCTCCGCCTTAAGATTTGCCTCAGCTTGAGCTTCTGTTGTGGTGTATGTTTCTAGCTCATTGAGCGAAATAGCGCCTCTATCTGCCAACTGCTGAAACCGAACCCGCTCATTTTGAGCCTTATTCAAGGCCGCTTGCGTTACGTCAACAGCCGCTTGCGCGGCATTAACCCTGGCTCTAGCCTGCGTAATCTCTTCACTGCGTACGCCAAATTGCCGCTGCCTTAAATCTGCTTGGGCCTGGGCTACGGTGGCCTGGGCCTGGGCTACTTCTGCCTGACTTCGACGGCTAACCATTCGGGCAATCACCTGCCCTTGCGTAACGCTATCGCCTTCTTGAATGAACAGTTCTGCAATCTTACCTGAGCCCTCTGGGCTCAAGGTTGTTGAACGCTCAGCCTGTACAACCCCACCCGCCAGAATCTGTGAGGCTAAGTCCTGCCGCTCAACCTGTATGGTTTGTTGGCTAGAGAGAATGTCGGCTGTTCTTTGTCGCTGCTGTAAATAAATTAAAGTACTGCCTGCAAGACCGATGGCGATCAGGCCACCGAGCCACAGCCCGATGGATTTGGTCCGTTTTGGTAGCTGCACTGTTGTCATAGGTCTGTTGGGTCAAGAACTTCAAACAGGCACAAGCAAAGTCAATCAGCGGAAGGAAAGCAGGTTACTTCTATCACAAGTAATAGAAGAGCGATCGCTCCTCACCGTATAGCGACCACATATAGCTATACATATATCTACACATAGCAGTCGCTTAGATGCATGCGACGACTGCTGACCACTTAGCTCTCTATGCAGCTTTCTCCATGCAGCGCTCTCTATCAGCGAAGGTTTAACTGATTGATCATCTAACAAGCTAAGTGGCGAAAGCTACAGTGGTAACTGTCACTATTTACCATGACATCTGTCATGCATAGCGTCGTCTTCTGCGGAGCGTCGAACGATCAAGATATCTTTGGTTGCAGAGGTAGAAAAGAAGCTAGCGGTAGAAAAAAGAATCGCAGGGACTAGCACGAAGCGAATGGTCAATCGCACCAGCCAGGATTTAGTCACCCAATCGCTTAACCGAGGACCGAGCTGAATTTCTGTGACAGGATTCATCATTGTTTGATTTCCTCAGGTTGAAAAGGCTCAAATTAGCCCATATCTGGAAGGGCTCAAATTAACAGGAGCTAGGTGGACAGAAGAGTATGGCGATCGCATTTATTGACTGGTCAGAATCTATTTCGTGAGCTTATGCGATCGCCAAGGAGAACTGGCAGTGGATGATGTCACTCGGTGACCATGACATCTGTCATTCCTTTTTAGGTGGGCCGCATTCTCCCTTATGCGATGAGGCACAATAAGCCTAGTAATGCGTTTTATGGGCTCAGATGGACACCGCTATTTTTGTTTCACCCAGAATCCAAAAAATTCTGCGCGGGATTGAGTGGTTTTTACTGGCTTACTGTACCTTTTCAACGCTATCTTCTCTGGCCTTCACCCATAGCGCGGTCGATTACGCTCAGCTAGGGCTCTTTGTCGGCACTGTCAGCGTACTTAGTTTTTTCTTTCCTGTACATCGACCTCTGTGGGTACGGCGTAGCTATATCGCTGTCGAAATGTTGATATTGCTACCCATCGTTCCACTGCCGATCAACGACTATCTGTTCTTTGAGCTGTTTGTTCTTAAGGCCTGTTTTTTACTCTCTCGTCGTGACGTTATTATTGTCGTTATTACAGCCGCTAGTCTCTCTTTTGGCCAGGTTGCCTGGCATCTACCTGCCATGATCGAGCGCTACAAGCCGACTAGCCTAGAATATTTTTCTCAGCCCGGACAAATCTTACGCGATGTGTTTCTTGAGTATTTGGTGGGCTGCACCTTTGTTGTTCTTTTTGGGGTTGTCTTTGCGGCAGAACAGCGTAGCCGTCACCGCGCAGAAGTGCTCTCTCAAGAAGTAGAAGCGCTGGCCACCAAGCTAGAGCGTACGCGCATCGCTCGCGATATTCACGATTCTTTAGGTCATTCACTCACAACGTTAGATGTACAGCTGGCCCTTGCTCAACGCTACAGCGAGACAGACGCGGCTGCGGCTAGCAGCCCTTCAGAGAACCAGATAAAGCTACAGCAGTCATTGAGCGCAGCGCAGCGACTAACGACGCAGTGTCTAGCAGAAGCCCGTCAGTCTCTGCACACGATGCGTGAACCGACGTTTTCTTTAGAAGAAGCGCTATCTACACTCGTCGAACAGATGCGCCAGTCTTTCGTGGTGAATTTAGAGGTCAGAGTGCGATCGCTGCCCCAGCAGCTCAGCTATCAGCTGTACTTAATGGCCAAAGAAGGTCTGGTAAATGTGCAAAAGCATGCACACTCTAGCCGGGTCAGCTTGAGTGTGGTCGCAACCGATGGGCAGTTGACCATGACCTTAGCTGACAATGGCTGCGGATTCGATGTGCATGCGCCCAGACCAGGTTACGGTTTGCAGGGGTTGAAGGAGCGATCTCAACTCCTCGGCGGTCAGTTCACGGTTTACAGCCAGCCAGATAGCAGTCAGTCCAGGCAGGGCACGACTCTACAAGTGACGGTTCCTCTCAGACAGCAGGGCAAGACACCTAAGAACAAGCTGTCCACCCTGTCCACCCAGCTGGCCTAGAGGCTTCTACGCTATACGAGAGTGGGTTAGAAAATGGCACTTCCTATGATTAATCTACTGCTGGTAGATGACCAAAATGCTTACCGAAATGGGCTAGCCGAGCTGCTGTCATTAGAGCCAGACCTATCGGTTGTAGGCCAAGCAGAGAATGGCGAAAAGGCGATTACGCTGACGGCTGCGCATCAGCCTGACGTCATTCTGATGGACGTGCGAATGCCTATATGCAACGGTGTAGAAGCTACCCGCGTCATTCACCAGCGCTATCCGTGGATTCGTATCCTGGTGCTTTCTACCTTCGATGAAGACGAATATATCTGGCAATCTTTGCAGTTTGGTGCACTGGGCTATCTGCTAAAAAGCACCCCGGCCAGTCAGCTTGCTGATGCGATTCGCGTATTGTCTCAGGGCTGTAGTCAGCTCGGTCCAACCATCGCGCCCAAAGTATTTGCTCAGCTCAATCCTGTACAGGTGGTCCAAGACGGAGGCGCAGACGGGCTGTTGAGTGAAAGAGAGCAGGATGTTGTAAAGCTGCTCGGTCAAGGTAAGAACAACAAAGAGATTGCTCAAGCGCTGCATTTAAGTCAAGGAACGGTGCGTAACCATATCAGTCGGATCTTGAGTGAGCTAGGATTGCGCGATCGCACTCAAGCCGCCCTCTGGGCCCAGAAGCACCTATAGATAAGCACCTGTAGACAAGCAACTGTGACAAACATATATGGACAATTAAGCCCACTGACACAGCAAAAACATACTAACCAGGCGGCCGATAGCCCTAACAGAGCGCCATTGATGTTGAAGTATTAAGCAATCTCGATACACACGATATAATGGAAATAGTGGCCACCTAACAAAAGTGGCTGACTGCTGATAAACCGTAGGTTCTCGCTATTTTCTATTACTGCATCACCGTCGCAAAGTACTTTCCCGGTACTCCACCGAAACACACAGGCCTTTCGCCCCGGTTATCGTAATGAAGCAAGACAATCACGCTCTCATCGACATTCTACGCGCCGCACAGCGTATAGAAGAATACACAGTAGATACGACCCTCGTTGATTTTTACGAGGACGTACAGCTACAGGATAAAGTCATGCGCCGGCTGCTTTCGATCGGCAAGAATGCGCAGTGGGTCTCTGACGTAACTCGTGATGAAATGAGTGCGATCGCCTGGTCTGAACTTAGTAGCCTAAAGAAATGGCTTCTGCAAGACGATCCATTTGTTAACGTTGACCAAGTGTGGTCTATTGTTCAGACTGAAATCCCCATCCTCATTCAAGTACTCGATCAGCTAGTAGCAGCCAAAGAGAAAAAACAGCTAGAGAAAAAGCAGCCATCTTTGGTGGGTGCGGCCTCCTGAGGTGGTTAATACCGGGTCTAGCGGCTCGCCTAACTGACGAGGCCTCGCAACTCTGCGCAAGTTGAGTTTTTGCATAATTTAATGTAGACAATATACGCCCCCTCTACTTTTCGAGTAGAGGGGGCGTATGTTGTCTGTCTATTAGGCTATCAGGCTATTAGGCCAGACTTCAGACGAGTCCATAGAACTTAGCGACGGGGCTCACGAGGCTTGGCTTTGTTGACACGCAAATCGCGACCCATCCATTCAGCACCATCAAGCGCTTCAATAGCAGCTTGCTCTTCGTCATCAGAGCTGAGATCTACGAATGCAAAGCCACGAACGCGCCCGGTCTCGCGATCCGTCGGCAGCGTCAGCCGCTTGACGGTACCGTATTCCGCAAAAACACCGTTCAAATCAGCTTCGGTGACATCGTAAGAAAGATTCCCAACATAAACACCCATAATCCTAAATCTCCAAAAATTGAACAAACTGTAGCCTTGGCTACTTGGCCACTTTTCTCTAACGATTGCCAAACGCTGCAGCGCTTTTCAAAAATTAAAACAAAGTAGCCTATCGAACATGAAAAATGAATTAAAAATCCGTCAAGAAAAATCTCTTAAGTCCAATTCTCTTAAGCCGAAGTATCTTGAACAATAAAAGAACAAGCCTTGAACTCTTGCGAATCCAAGGCTTGTCAATCTATTGAACTACTCAACACAATTGTTGAACTAGCAGACCTTTAACAGGTCATTGTTTTATTTTGCTCGAGTCTCGTAGTGAGGCTCAGCAAAAGAAGCTTAGCGACGAGGCTCACGAGGCTT
>CALDSK010000089.1 GCA_937911865.1 uncultured Synechococcus sp. | reverse complement strand
GCTATTCACGCCGCAAGCAGACAGGGATGGCACTTCATTCCACTCATACGCTTCGCGGCGCAATTTCACTCAACAGCACCATGTCCGGGTGACTTGTATGTTTAGGGAATGAAGTTTTCGGCTCTATTTCCTGAACATACAAGTCAGTCAGCCCAAAGAAATTCAACTAAAGTTTTCTGAAAGTAGATGTTTATCGTTCAGGTATGGGCTTTAGGAATAACTTTTTAAGAGGCTGAAATGCTTGTCGTAGAGCAGATTCTGTGTCTAGTTCGAACTCGTACGCTAGCATGCCTGGTATTATGCTGACTATAAACTTTGCTTTTGCAGTAGCAGCTGTTTCTGGTTCGTTTAGCTTGTCCAGAATCAGTTTAAGTTGTTGTGAGACTTCATCAGGGATTTTATATTGTTGAATGACTGCGATATTTTCTGCAAGGTCTGTTACTGTTCTCTTCGCTTCTATTTCGGTAGCTACAGTACTGCTGCCTAATGCCTGTTTTAGCAGAGACCAGTATTCTAGTTCGTATTTCCTGATACGTGGAATTATTTCTCTTTTAATCCGTTGCTTCGTTTCGTTCTTCATGCTTGGGCTAGAAGTTATAGATAACTCTACCCTATGCTCTGAGAGATTTTCATAATCTAGTTCTAGGAGATATTCTAAATCTACTAGTCTCTGTCTAACAAAGTCCATAATGTCTATCCTAGATTTTTATAAACACATATTACCTGACTCACTTCTTGATGTAGATTTTTGCTGCCTGTCATCACATTAAAACCAAAAAGTCATGAGCGTTTTCTCAGATCTGCTCCTCCTTTAAAAATCTTATTTAGCTTCTTCAGCCAAGTCTGCCATGAGCAATCAGGCCTGAAAGAGCGGTCCACTCCGGCTTTAATATGTGTCGGGCATGCTCGCCTATTGATTAGCTATAATCGCCGAGCACCCTAAGTAAGTTTGCGAGACCGCTATATAATATGTATCATAAACGACCGTTTGTAAGACATTTTCTAGAAGCTAAGACGGTGAACGAGTTCTGTGCGTTTGGGTTGTCTCATAACTTGTTTTATTGTCTATGTATCGTAAATAGATGATGTAGACGAGTTGTGAGACAAGATTATGAAGGTTGGTTATGCTCGGGTCTCTACTTTTGAGCGGGACTTGGATTTGCAGATGGATGCGCTGGAAAAGGAGGGGTGCGATCGCATCTTCTGTGACAAGGGCGAGAGTGGAGCAAAGGCAAGTCGCCCGGAGTGGGATAACTGTCTCGATCACCTTCGGAAAGGTGACATGCTGGTTATCTGGAGGCTAGATCGTGCCAGCCGTTCCACTAAGCATCTGATTGAGCTGGCTGAAGACTTGAAAAACAGAGGCGTCGAGCTGAGAAGCCTGAAGGAGAAGATTGATACCTCGACGGCAATGGGTAAATTCTTCTTTCGGATGACGGCATCGATTGCAGAGCTAGAGCGTGACATCATAAGAGAACGCACTTTGGCAGGACTCGCGGCAGCGAGGGCGCGAGGACGCAAAGGTGGTAGAAAAAAGAGTATCACTGAAGGGCAGAAGCTAGAAGCCAAGCGTTTAGCTGATGAGGGTAAGCTAAGCATTACTGAAATTTGTGTTCAGGTTGGTATCAGCCGTGCTAGCTACTATCGGTTAGTTCCCTGATTAACGAGGCAGATAGTTAGGAGAGATGTAGATTCCGAAAACCTACAGCAGATATGCTGTCAAGCGAATATTATCTAAGTTTTTATTGGGAGTCCTCCGCTGATTTGTCTCAGCGTTTAAAGACTAGGTAGATAAATCATCCGAAGAATGTCTCTCTACTACTACAGACAGCTTATTACTGATAGGCATCTCTTTATTTCGTACTGATGAAGTTGTCAGTAGGACTCGTGCTAGTGAGGTGACAGCACCAAGTAAAGAAACAACCAATATTGAGGTTGCTAAGATAATCGCAGTCGGAGAATTTCCATTTTCGATGATAGGCAGAGGATCTACAGGAGCTACAGACGTAGTGGGTTGTCTAATTTCTAGTTCTTCTGGATAGAATGACATTGCCTTACTTTGGAGTGTGCATTGTCATTCTGCTATTTAGATGAGAACTAGTCATTACGATAAGTTCCGAAAAAGTAAGGTTATGTCCATTTACAAGCAAGCGTAAAGAAAATATGACTCCTGAAGAGGCGATGAAAGTCGCTGACAGAGCTTTATATGCAAAGACTCGTAGATATTTAACAGATGTCCAACGGTTCATTCTCCTCATATCGCTACTCAAGAAGCGATATGAGGAGATGCAGGGGTATGAATCACAGCACTTGAAGAATGAAGGAGCCAAGCTGTGGAGGCTTCTTTCAGATGCAATAGGAGAGAAGGTAGGCAAGTCAAATTTTCAAGCAGCGCTTAGACGACGTGCTGAGTCTGAATATATTATCGATCAGCCTACTCTCGATACCGCCATCAGCAAAGCTGAACTAACGGAAATCATAGCAATATTTTTGAAGCGCGACTTGGCCGTATCTCAGAAAGATGCACAGAAGCTGCTATCCACGCAGCTATACGGAGGAGAGATTAGAAATGGTGATTCAGCCGGTTATATCCGATGCTCAAAAATGGCCACTTCTGTACTCAGGATAGGTAGTGACCAGAACTTGTTCCCTGTCAGCACATGCAGCCCTGAACCGCACAGAGATAATGCCTATGTAGTTAGTGTGAAAGAATCGTATGAGCATGATGGTGAATACTCACATTCTGCATATATCTCTTATCTCCTTGTAAAAGATGATAGTAAGTTAAAGATCAAAAGCTTGAAGAGCACGCAAGGAGAACAAGTGCCAGATAGAGTTCTGAATAGGAATAACTCTGTTAAAGTAGCTGGCTCTGTTCAACTAGATACTTTGTCTAATAGGCGAATAAAAGCTTATGAGAAACTGTTCTATACTATCCAAAAC
>CALDSK010000088.1 GCA_937911865.1 uncultured Synechococcus sp. | reverse complement strand
TGACGATGGTCGATAGCTTGAGCAGCTATTTGAGAAAAGGCTTTGTCAAATGAGCGGAAGTATTGGTGAGAAGACGCATCCCAAAGTTTTGCTCACTATCACAGCAGCGAACCATCGGTAGTAGGTGGTGATGCCGAGTTTATCTACCGCCGCTGGACTCAATCGTTAACCCTCTAAATTATCAGCTGGGGCAGTGGCTGAGATGCTACTTGTTTGGATGCGATAAGCTAAATAATCATAAACTTTCAATTGAAGCTTGCTATTAGAAAAACAGTGAAGTTCATGAAATTTTAACCATTACTGACGACATTGCTAAGTGACAAAAGCTAGGATTCATTTCTAAAGTATCAGCCCTCCATGTTTAGTAACGAGCTTAACCTTGAGCAAAACGCGATCGCTAACCACGTAAAAGGTGCAATTTTGGTGCTTGCTCCGGTTGGCACAGGCAAGACTCGCGTACTAGCGGAGCGAGTTCTACGTGCGATTCACAAAGGCATCTCCCCTAAGCGGATTCTCTGTTTGACATTTACGAATCGAGCCGCCGAGGAAATGAGAGCGCGGTTATCGAAATACTGCCCGGATCAATTGCAGTATTTGACGATCAATACTTTTCATGGTTTATGTGCTTCCATACTACGGATTGAAGCTCGTCAGTTTGGGTTGCCCACAGACTTTGTAATTTATGACGACTTTGACTCTATTGAACTAGTTAAAGAGGCTTTCAGTTTATCGAATGATCGTGATGCCCAGCAATTATTCTTTAACTTAGCAAACTGTAAAGTCAAAGCTGAAGATTTCCAGTTATCTCTGAATAATCTAGCCGAAAATCTATATGCGCCATTAGGCAGTACAAATGCTCAATGCGCTGCTCAGTATCAAGCTCTTCTTCAAAAGCGTCATGCTTTAGATTTTGCTGACCTTGTTTTTTATCTTCGGGTCATGCTGCAGCATGACCCGAAGATAAACCAACGTTGGGCAGATAAGTTTGATTTCGTTCAAGTTGATGAAGTTCAGGACACTCATCTGTCGGAATACGGCATTGTTAAGCACTTGGCTGCTAACAGCGGCAACCTGGCAATGATTGGAGATCTGGATCAGACTATTTATGAGTGGAGAGGGTCTGAGCCAGATGAGGTCATTAAGCAATTCAATTTTGATTTTAACCCTACAGCGTATTCTTTAAACTGGAACTATCGAGCCACCAAAACTCTTCTAAATGCGGCTTCAGGATTTGCCGACTCATTTGAACATCGACAAACAAAAATCACACCTGCACCTGAGTGTGATGCGGGTGAGTTGATTCAAATCTATTCGGCAAGTAATGAACGAGCGGAAGCAGAATGGATTGGCAAGCAGATCCAGCGACTAGCCAGCAATCAAGAATGGTTTGCCTATAGCCGAGTGGCTGTGCTTGCCCGCAGCCATAGACGTACAGAAGTAGTAAGCCAAACATTGGAGCGTATGGGCATCCCTTGCATCACGGTTGAGCGATTCCAGTTTTTCATGCGCCAGGAAGTAAAAGATGCGCTTGCTTACCTGCGTCTTATTCTCAATCCTTTTGATGCTGGAGCTATGCGTCGGATGCTGCTTCGTCCGAGTCGTGGGATTGGCGATGCGACTATTAAAGCCGTAATTAAGGAAGGAAGGAATTGTGGATTCAGCTTGACAGACATGGGATCAAGCCGAACTTTTGCCGATGGAGATCCCTTCAGCGAACTGTTAAGAGCTTACTCATCCGGAGTCGTCACAGTCTTTGATGTGGAAACAACAGGGTTCTCAGTTAGTCAAGATGAGGTTGTTGAAATTGCGGCGATTTGTCTGATAAAAGGCGAATTACAGGCTGAATTCCACGCTTATATTGAAAATACAGTTAATGTTGGTGACTCAGAACGAATACATGGACATAGCGATCACTTCCTGTCAAAACACGGTCGAGCTGCGAAAGATGTTTTTAATGAGTTTTTTGAGTTCGCCGGAAATTCAATTCTGGTCGGTCATAATGTGGGCTTTGACATCAAAATGGTAACTGCCCAAGCTCAAAAAGCTGGTATTACTGTTCCGAAACTGAAATGGGGAGACACATTAGAACTGGCGAATCGCTTTGTTGAGTCTGATCGTTACAGTTTGGAAGTATTAGCAAAGCATCTAAATCTTGCCCATCTACCTAGCCATAAGGCAATGGATGATGTGAGAACCACAATTGATTTGTTAGGAGTTTTAGCACCTTTAGTTGAGCGTAGAGCCGATTACCGTCAAGCTCTGGTGTATCGCTATGGAGATGAGTTTAAAAGACTCGCTGAGCAGGTGGATGATTGGCGCGATGCTAGCCAATCACTACGACCCCCAGATCTGTTGGATAAGTTTCTAGTGGAATCTGGACTATATAGTTATTATCAAAAAGACGGGAAACGCCTACAAAATCTCCGACATCTTGTACATATTTTTCAAGAACGAGACGACTCAGCTTTACATCCCAATACTGCTTTGCGCGGCATCCTTGAATTTACTGCTCTTGCCAAGAACTTAGATCAAGTTTCTCAAGATGACAATCAAGTTCCTATCGTCACAGTCCATCAATCCAAGGGATTGGAGTTTGACAGTATTTTTATTACAGGTGCTACGGAGGGTGAATTCCCTAGTTTTTTTAGTGTTCGAGACAACAAATTAGAAGAAGAAAAGCGATTGTTTTACGTTGCCATGACAAGAGCAAAGCAAAGATTGTTTATATCGGCTTATTCAAGGGATTTCAGGGGCTACTCAAAATCTCGCAGTCCATTTATTAATGAAATACCTGAGGAATACATTCAGTGAACGAAACACAACCTAAATACCGCTGCTTTCATCCTTCTGTTGCAAAAGCTTATACTGCTGTTCATCAGTGGCTGGATACTATTGAACAAGCCAAAGGATACAAATCAATAGATCCTCGTGGGAAATGGCAAAAAATATTGCGAAATGAAGATCTAAAAAACTCAGCTTTTCAGTACTATAATCTTTTCCCTACTCATTATTTTAAAGCAGCGCATATTCTAGAAAATATTATCAATGAAGATAGATTAGCAAGCTGGCTCAGACACAACCAAAAATTTTGTATTTTAGACATCGGATGTGGCGCAGGAGCTGGCACTGCTGCTGTTATAGAGGCCATACTCATCTTAAAAGAAAAGGGAAAAATTTCCAATGATATTAATATTCTTGCTATCGGTGTTGATCCCAATAAATTCTCGATTCTTCTTTACAAAAAACTCATAGAAGAATTGCGTTCTTCTATCCTAGGTTCGCTAAATATAGAATTCAAATGCGTAAGAAATGGCTTTCCAGAAGCCACTCGTGGAATTATTCAAAATCTAAGAGAGACTCTGAATATATCGCAGCTTCCTTGCCTCTCAAATATTTTAACCATTCAGTTAAATGTCATTTCTCCACTCAGTCAGGCTTTTAGAGAGGAGAAAGATGAATACAACGAATTATTAGAGCTTGATCCTGAAATATGTGATTTCCTTACAGAAGTTCCTGATCAATTTGGTAATGCTGAGGCCCAGGCATATAGGCAGATGGTTGAAGATGTACCAATTGATACAATGCATGTCTTGACTATTGCAACTAGAAATCTAGAAAAATATGTTCAAGCCAGCACGAATAGTGAAGTTGCTTTAGCAGAGCGTGTCGGAGAGATGGCATTTGTCCTCAGAGAGGTAATAGGAAAACGTCATACAATTGAGCAATTGAATAGTGATAATCATGAAATATTTTTTGAAAACCCAGACAGCAGCTATTGGAAAGATAGAGATAGAAATAAAACTGGTAATCCTGTAAGATTTTATGCTGATTTTCAAACTGTATGGAGTGCTGATCTGTCTGAAGATCAAGATTGGAATGAGGTTGTCAGTCTTGACAATCTGAGATTAGCCTGGGCAAGAGCAAGGAACAATCTTTTAAGAGAAACATTATGTGATGAGACTGAAATGCGTCTTTTCGATCTCAGTCTTGATGTAAGACTTGGAGAACTGCGAGAACAACTATGCGCTTATGCTAGTGATGTTGCTTTGACAGATGAAATAATCTCATATAGAGTGCCAAAGAATTTCAGTGCTTCTCGTCCTAAGGGACTTTCACGCATTGAAGAAGAAATTCTGTCAGTTGCAATTATACAAAAATTAGGTGATAAAGCTTCTCAGTTAAGAGGCAGTAGCTATGCATATAGAATTTCTGGGAAACCTGGTATTCGAGATACGGAATATCTGTATGAATATTGGTTTCAGGCGTATTGCTACTACATGAAGAAAGCACGGGACAGCGCTAGCAGATACCCTAACGGTGTAATCCTAAGAGTAGATATTGAATCATTCTATACAAAAATCATTCAGGATCAGCTTTGCAATGAGCTTTCTAGAGAGCTAACTATTAGTGATCGTGTGCGTTGGCTAATTCGGCTACTACTTTCCAAAGAAACTGATGAGCATGAATTAGGTCAAGGTATTACACAGGGAAGCATTGGCTCAGGCTTCTATGCAAATGTCTACTTGACTTCAGTAGATGCTAAGTTTGGAAGTGGTAATGAGTGGGGAGTCGAGCTTCATCGATATGTAGATGATATGATTTTGATTATTCCAAATCAAGAAGACATAGATGTAGTTGAAAGTACTTTGAGGGAAGAACTAAACAATTTGGGATTAAAACTCAACGAGTCTAAAACAGAGAAAATTTATGATGTTGCTTCATTTCTAGAGCAATCTGATGAAGATGAATGCCTGGAAAAATTGAGCGATAAATTTGATGGCATTGTAAACCCACTTTGGATATTGAACTCAGAACACCGTGCTACTTTTTCAAGTTCTTATCATAACGATGAACTCTGGTGGCATCATATTGGACAATATCAGCAATGTCTAAAAATATTGAGAATTCATACACACGAAACAGAACTTAGTCGTAAAATATACAAGTATCTATTCAGTGAAAGGAGTCGAGAAAGAGATTTATCAAAACAAAAAGAGATTTTTGGAGTGGAAGACGAATTAAAGTCTACTCAGCCGCCTAATCATAGTTCCTCTAGCACAATTCTTCAGTGGGTTGACTCTTTTACTAATGCTAACAGTGCTTGGAGCAGCAATAGAAATCAATTACGCCAAGAATTAGTTGGGCTATTTCAGAAAAGCTGGCTGGAGCTACGTCATTTAGATGGTGGCAGTCCAAACGAGATCCGTAAATTACAGCGATATATTCGCTTTGCGCTCTATAGGCTATCAATTTTAGGTCTTGAGGATATACTTGGTACCCTAATAGAAATTTTGCATGAAGCTTTTTGGATTATTCGTGATCCCATAAATGTTCTGGAAACCCTAGCACGACAAGGCTATCATGCTGAGATCAGAACTTTGCTGGTCTATTATCAAGGCTTAGAACAACCTGCTGAGTATCTTAAAGCAATCACGATTCGGGCAATACGCTTTCTCTCGGACATTGATGCTCAAGAATGGGAGCTGATTGTTAAGTTCTCAACTACTCTAGATAATTCTGTTAGTCTGGCTGAAAAACTTATGGCAACTGAAACTTGGCTGTATTTAGGGCATAAGTACAACGATTTCAAACAAAGCCAGCATATTGAAGCGGTAAAAACTGCTCTTCGCTCTGAGCCAGCACCACCAAGTAGATTAGAGAAAAACTACCTGTTAATTCTGGGACAGTTTGAACCTAATGCTGTGCAAGAATTTTTTGTCAATGTCAATGATCCTATGCTTGTTAGCGCGCGGGATCTTGCGCTTCAAGGTAATCCATCTGAAATATTTGATCTGCCAGAGCTTAAAGTTCTCCGAGAAACTTACTATAGCGGGCAAGGCCCAACTGATAGTGAAGAAGGATCGCCCTGAGAAACTGAAAGTCAGGTGATCAACCTAAACTCTGTGACAAGTTGAGAGCCTATTGCTGTGCGCGAGGGCTAACAGCGCGCAGGAGCGAACGGGCGAGAGATCTTAGTGATGATGCTAAGCGTATATACCGCCGCACAACTTCACCGTTATCGATACCTTCCATAAAAGAACGGTGTCTCTGCTTTGCCGTTGAGCGAGGATCGAAGATTTCCCCGGAGGCTGGCTAACGAGTCTCCCTCGTCATCACCGCCTGAGTAAACCATGGGCAATCTGGCGACGATTGAGCAGTGGGTAGCGATCGCACCACTGCGATACTGCATCGCGCTGTGAAGTTGTTGGGCCGACAGCGGTTGACAATGCCGTTGCCAGCTGGCAGCACGACATTTTGGGCAGGCGGGCGTCGAGTCGCGGGAGCGTCAGACCGGGCAGACTTCAAACTTTCTTTGGCCTGAGTCGCCACGATTTAAAGCAATTATGGTGTAAATTAATCAGGAACGATAATCATTCTCAATCTTATTGCGTCCCTATCGCATCCCTGTTGTTTATGTTGGCCAGAGGACGATCAGCCATGTCTAAACAGAGTTTTCAAGCCCCGTTTCAGCGAACCGTATGGGTGGCATTGGGGGCGATCGCCCTCGGGTTAGGGAGTTGTGCTGCACCCTCGACCACCAGTGAGGCAGAGTCTTCCGACTCTGAAGTGACTGCCGCCCCAGAAGCAGCGTTGCAGGTGGTGACAACGTTTTTGCCAGTCACTCAGTTTACCAATGCGGTGGCGGGCGATCGTGCTGAAGTCGTGCAACTGTTGCCCACAAACGTCGGCCCCCACGAGTATCAGGCGAAACCCGGTGATGCGCAGGCGATCGCTGATGCCGATGTGCTGGTCAAGAACGGCCTAGAGATGGAATTTTTCCTGGATGACATGATCGACAACGCCGGTAATGCCGAGCTGGCAATTATCGATTCCAGTGAGGGCATTACCACCCTCGCCAGCGCTGATGACCATGCCAAAGAAGAGGGCCATGATCACGCTGAGGGTGAAGAACACGATCATGATCATGCCGAAGGCGAGGCTCACGCGGAAGGCGAGGAGCATGATCATGCCGAAGGCGAGGAGCACGACCACGCTGAGTGTGAAGAACATGATCA
>CALDSK010000087.1 GCA_937911865.1 uncultured Synechococcus sp. | reverse complement strand
CGTCTCCTGAGTTCTTAGGATCTTAGTCCGCTTACACAAAATTCTGTACAGTCTCTCAAAAGATTTCAAAAGAGCTCTATAAATTATCTTTGGCTAAAGCTCTGTCTGCGAATCCTCAATCACCCTCAGATTGAAGGAGATTGAGGGATTCTATATTGGTGTAACAACGCCGTTGAAGATTTCCGCTCCAAAATATCTAGATCGCTTGGACAGAAAGGTTTTGATCTTCTTGGTTCAAAGTCCTAGAATCGGGGCCGGGAGCCTCACAATGGTGATGATTAACGATGTTTACTTTCGGCTATCTAATTAGTCGTGCCTGAAAAACCCATCCTATCCGGCAGGCGATCGCAAAAGCTCACCATCGCCAACAGCCCGCAATAGCTTCCGTAGGTTAAATCCACAAGCAGCGAGCAATGCGTTGATGTAATCACCCTGTTTCCCTTTCAGGAAATTACGTCCTAGCGCGTGGTCATGCTTGATGTGGCCAATGACTGGTTCAATGGCACTACGGCGTTTGACTAGCCGTTTGAGCACGCCTTTGAACTTACGAGTGCCTGCTACCAGTACCTGTAGTCAATTCGGGTGATGCTTGCTGCCACGAAAACCCTTATCCACAGCGGCTTGTTTCGGTGTGACCCCGGTGAGCTGACTCGTTTGCCGCACGACATCGCCAAGCGTTGCCCCGTCGTAGGGATTGCCGTGAACCGCAGCAGCACCCACAATCCAATTGCTAGCGCTAGTGGTCACGAGAACCACTTTGCAGCCAAATTCATAGCGCTTGTGAACTTTACCTTTAGCGATGCACTCAACTTCCGGTGCATGCATGCTGTAGAGTTTATTTGAATCGCTTCGTTTTTGTTGTTCAATCCGCTTTGCGCGTGCTAACAACAATGCTATTTTTGCATCTGGCTGTGGAAGCTTTCGTTCAATATCTCGAATCACTCGACCCAAGTAGGTGCGTAATTTTCGAGTATGCTTTCTGGCTCGTTTGAGTTGCCTTGCAACGCGGTAGCGGCTTTGTTTGAAGAAAGCGTACTTCCCAACCCTCACGTAGCTTTGACGTAATTTAACACCTCGCTTTCTGGCGGCGCAAACCAGCGTTATTCTAGCCTGATTATAAAGTCTCGCATCGGTTGGAAAAGCCACCGCTTTTTCTTGTACTGTTGTATCCACATTCACGCGTTCAATTTCTTTTGGTTTCATCACAGCACTGCGCATCGCTGTCTGAATAATTTGTCCGAGTAATTGTTCAAATCCATCTGTGCCAATCTGTTTTCGCCACTTCACTAGACTGGTAGGATGGCACGGCAGTTTATGTTGAAACACCTGCTCACCGCAAAAATGCTGACAGTATGGATTTTCTACCCACTTTGACACCACGCTCTCGTCACTTTCGTCGTACAAAGATTTCAGGTAGTGCAGACCCACCATCAACCGCGTTGGTAGCGGTGGCCGCCCTCCACTCGCCTTAACCACTCGTCCAAACTTCTCCTCAAACGATGGCCAGTCAATAGCTTCAGCCAGTTGTACTAGCGGATGCTCTAGATTCAGTTGACGCGCCAGCGCTGATAGCGTTGGTTCGGTATTTGAGGTCGATGAGGTTGACTTCATTTTGCAAGCTTTTCGGAGCGATAGCGACTTATCTGGTAATTCTATCCTTCTATCTAAGGCTTGAAACAGCTACATAGCTTGGCTTTGGATAGTTTTTCAGGGACGACTAATTAACTCAGATTTAACGATTTCGTTTATGAAGTCGTAAAGTCTTGAGCTACCAGTGAAATATTTCCATTCAGCTGAGCAAGGGTTTTATTGCCAAAGGTAATAAATGTGTTCCTTGACGTCTGAGAAATGCTGATATTGCCAAACCTCAGCACGCCGGAAAGTTCGATTTTGTCCATACCCTTGTCAAAATCCTGGATAGTGTCAGTTCCCAACCCAGCAGAGAGCACGAACCGATCTTTACCTTGGCCACCAGTCAGCTGATCATCACCGACGCCGCCAACAAGACGGTCATTACCAGAACCGCCTCGAATCACATCATCATCTGCTCCGCCGAGGAGTAGGTCATTGCCAATACCACCGATTAACAAATCACGTCCTCGCCCGCCTTGAAGCACATCATTACCCGCGTCTCCAATGAGCCGATCATTGCCAGCGCCACCCAACAGTAAGTCATTGCCAGCGCAGCCAACAACTCGATCATTACCATCGCCAGCCAAAACCTTGTCTTGACCACTTCCAGTGCGAATTTTATCGTTTCCGCCTAGGGCAAAAATAACATCATTACCAGCCGAACCCCTTAAGATGTCTTTCCCTTGAGTACCTCTAATGAATTCTCCAACACGTGGAGTTTCTTTTTCAGTGCCTGAGATGTCTACACTGTAGCCTGTACGCACTCCGTAATCGGCACGGAGAATCTGAATATAGTTTTGGCCAGGATTAAGATCACCTAAGTCAACGTCACGAGCAGAGAAATTCCGTGGATTATCGCCAAATGTGTACTCTCCATTGACCCAAACGAGAATGCCATTATCAATGCCAAAGTCGGCAGTTACATCCTTGAAACCTGACCTGCCGCCATCAACTTCATAAATAATGGCAGTCTCGGTATTAACGGTCCAGGTCCGAGGAATAGGCTGCAAGTCGCTCCAACTCCCATTGTCTAGGGCAACTTCTGGATTGATAAGCCAATCCTGTAGCCCACTCACTGAAGATAAATCCGGCTCAATACTAAAGTCCGCAGTTGGGTCGCCAGTCGAAATGTTAGGTCCTGTAAAATACTGTGCAAGTGGGGCCTCTCGATTCCCAGGATATAGATCGCCCAGCTTGTCATTGTAGTACGCTACCGAATCATTATTAATGAGTTGCATGGTATTTCTCCCTAAATTCTATTTTGTGAATATGCGACGGTTTCAAGACACAACAGAACAGCTATGCTTACTGCTGCTAACATTGAGATTAGGTTCATCGTATTGTTTTCCTTGTTGCATTTATTGGCTTCTAAAAGACAAGTGTATGATCGATGATTTACAACAGTTCAAGGAAGCTGATGCAAATTAGTATATTGAGAGCTAGCTATTCAGCAAAGCATTTTTCTTGTAGAAAAGCCTGCATGAAAATGCATGAGGATAGGCAGGTACACTGTTGGGCAAATTAGTAAGCAGATAAAATCATTGATATGTGAAAGAAAATTGGCAGCCCTAAACAGGTAAGGATGCGTTGTAGTGGTGAACGAGATATCAGATAGCTCCACTGTCACCTGATAAATGTGATTCTCTATTTTTTTGGAAAACGAGAGTGTTGTACGCACTAATCTCGTTACACTCTGTCAAAAGGTGGAGTTAAATCCCTCAATGCAATGGGTCTGTCCGGTTTCTTGGCCCATCGCTTTATGTCGTTTGCTTGGAATCACCTGCTCAGAAGCCTGTCTTGGTGCGCGTTCCCTAGCGCCGCAAAGCGACGCGGGGTCGCACCGCTCCCAGAAGTCTGTATGGGCGACAGCACACTGACAATAGACAGGTGGGAAAGAGCACCATAGTCCTCCTCTCTGCCACCTGCTCTGCTACGCCTACCAACGAAGATGCTTACGCTCTCTTTGGATGACTCATCAATGGCTAGCCACATCCACTGCTTGTTGCCCCCATCACCGACAAATGACCACATCCCATCGAACTGAATGGTCAAGCCCCTTTTTTTTTGCCCGCACGTTGACTTCGTGCGGTACCGATGCATATTTTTTATTCACATAACCTTGAAGCCAGACCTTAAAAACATTAGTCACTCTTGCCGGCTAGCGATATCTTCTCTAGCAAGAGCTTATCAATGAAGGCTTTCGTCTCATTGCTAATTACCTTATTTCGCGGGTCTTCGACAAACTGCAGTGCGATCCTGCGTCGGTTCCCTGCGCCAAGGAACGCGCACCAAGACGTCGTCCGCAGTCTTTATACAAATGATTCTGTTTGCCATTGTGAATAAATCCGTTCTTAACAACTGATTCAGAGTGGCAGGCAGGGTAGGCAGGGAAAGTGGAAGACACGGGAAAGATTTAAACGATGCGACATCGTCTAAGCGATAGAATTATCCTTACTTATTAAGGACTACCTAAAATCTTTCCATAAGATATCTTCTTTTAGACCTTCGTAAGACGTCAATAAATCAAAAATTAGCGTATATTTAGTATCAGACACAGTAGATGTAATCGATTGGAATCTGTGAGTATCTTTACGTATCAGAGCTTGACTCTAATGTTATAACCCGCTCAGGCTAACTTCTTCCAATCCAAGTACGGTAGATTCATCTATCGAAGTGTTTGCAAAGTTGAGTTCTGTGCGAACATCTCCTACTCCAAGCTGAATATCATAAAAGCCATTAGCTGGCGCAGTTTGAACAAAACTACTAGGCAATACCTCACGTACAGTGTAAGAACCTGACAGCAAGTCGGTGAATGAGTATTGCCCTAGCTGATCGGTTACTTGAGCAAGTTCATTCACATCTAGAATGCTATTGCCGTTAGCATCTAAGTAAACGATGATGCCATCTGCAGTAGGCTCTAGAATACTCTGCGATTCACCGCCTTCTAAGGCTGAAAATACGCCTAGCAGCTCATCTGTGGATGTGAGTTCATCAGCATTGGGATCTATATCTTGCAAGTCTAAGAGAGAGGCATTTCTGCCTACGCCAAAAGCGGAAAGGTTAATACCTCGGGTTATCAGTTGTTGTACTTCATCTTCGATACTGCTCCCATTGTACTCTCCATCAGAAAGGAAAATGAGGTTTCCTTCGCCTGGAGAGGTTTCTAGTGTCTCAAAAGTGTTTTTTGCAAGGGCAAGTGCTTCTTTAAAGTTTGTACTATCTCTTCCGGCCCCATTGCCACCGATAGTGACCTCTTTCAAAGTATCTTCTATGTCGGGTATGCTGTTATTATCCAGGTCGGTATTTGGGGTTACACCCAGCTGTTTGTCTACTTGAGTAGGCTGGAGGTTGACTTGTACACCGTTCTCGCCAAAGAGAACGAGTCCTACGTCTATGCGATCGCCCAATCCCTGAGCAATCAACTGCTGATTAAGAGCAACCAATCCTGCTAACTCAGCATCTAATATCGTGTTCTCTAGGCCGTCGTCATTAACATCCCCTACAGGCGTTCCTTGGAAAGGAGTTTCCGTACTGCCTGATACATCGACCACGAATACCACATCAGGATTTTCACCCTGTACCAGTTCAGAATCACGAATCCCATTTCCGTTGAGATCGTTGAATACAATGCCTTGAAGGCTAGAAGTTCCGACCTCATTATCACTGACGACTATCGAGACTTCCTCGGCATTCAGTGCGTTTTCTGCACCTTCTAAGAAGCCTGTTTCACCTGTGACTGCAAAGTCGAAGGCGGCTGATTCGAAGCCAAAGGTACCGGGTGTGTACCCAGCGGCAAGGGCGGCGGCTTCACCTCTGGCTCTGGCAGCAGGATCTAAGTCGTCGAAGGTAAAAGGGGCGGCTGGAAAGTTGGGATTATAAAAAGTGTCTGGGCCTTTGCCGGGCTCGTAGGTGAATAAAGAGTCATCAGCGCTTTTGATGCGATAGTCGTTGCTGTAATCGCCATAGAGTCGGTCAAAGTCTAGCGGGCGAGACAGTACTGTGCCATCGCGCAGGGCGATATCGTCGTTAGGATTGTCGTTGAGGTTGCCGAGCAGCCCGGTGATTTGGTCTTTTTGTTCATCACCTAGATAGACATCGACAGTGTTGATGGTGCCGGGGCGGTAGTAGTTGACAACTAGCTGATAGTCTC
>CALDSK010000086.1 GCA_937911865.1 uncultured Synechococcus sp. | reverse complement strand
AAGCGGGACAAGGACTCGATTTACTAAAATCTCTCTTTAGAATGAAATAACCCTGCATCCTCAATACACCCATAGTCATTTAGGTTTGCCTGCACTGGCCATTGCTTAGTGTCATCATTGTGTTGAGCCATAGCTCTCCTCCTTGGTATCAGAGTGATTTAGGTTAGATCTTATCTTTTAGGTGGATTAGCAATCGCTGGCGTTTCTCCTCGCCACCGTTGTTTTAGGATTTCACCATCTGGCTGCTGACGGTAAGCTTTTAGTCGGTTGAGTTCAGTCTCATCTGCCCAAATAATCCAATGTCTAGGCGAGTTAGGTTGCTGCCTAGCACAGACCCAACCGCGCCTCACCCAGTTGTAGAGGGTTGGTCGAGGCATGGCCAAGTATGTCGCTAAATCGGGTAGCCACCACTCATGCTCAGCTAAAGCCTCGTTGGGCTGCGGCGACAAGGACTGAGATAATCCCAGTCGTCGCATAAGTTTTCGAACAATTGGGCGCCTGAAGGTTTGACGACGCTTTGGCGGTCGAAAGCCTAGCTGATTGAGTTGGTCTACAATTTCGCCAGTTGTTAGATTTGCTTGAACAAACTGCTCTAGCTGCTAACAGAGCTGAGGATAGTAGCTCAACTGTGTCCATTTAGCGACAGGCCGAACAAGATGACTCTGACAAATATCGCCTCCTATCCAATCTACAACAATCTGGACTTTCTCGCTATTGCCTTCTATCGTGACTGTAATTTTCTGAATAACTTGACGAACAATCTCTTTACGTTGTGATTGTGTTGTTGTATCAGCATACCATAAGCGAGGCAGGCTTTCTGCAATCGCTCTAATACTCTGTTTATCCGCTTCTGACAGTTGTTTTGGTTGCTCAACACAAAATCTCTCATAGTCTTCTTTTAGTTGTTGTTGAATCTGTAGTTTTGTTTCCCATGCTTGAGCAAGTTGTCTGGCCACTATCTGACAGTTGTTTTGGTTGCTCAACACAAAATCTCTCATAGTCTTCTTTTAGTTGTTGTTGAATCTGTAGTTTTGTTTCCCATGCTTGAGCAAGTTGTCTGGCCACTAAACGATTTTCAGGTTCAACTAACTGGTAATGACGCTGCGCTCTGTCGGCTTCAAACGCGGCTCTTTCTAAACGCTGTTGCCATAATTGGTCGAGCGCTTGACGGTCTGCTTCGAGATGCTGCGCAGCCGTGAGTGATAGCTCAAGGGCAGCGGGTTTGAGGGCTGCTAAGGCCTGCTGCGTTATGTAGTCGTCCAGGCAAGGACCAGATAGTGACTGACACAGTTGGCCGCCATAGTCGGCCCTCTCACGTCCGCAGATGTATCGATGCTGGCAGGGCGGTTGATGATACTGCACTGACATGCGTTGACCACAACGACCGCACACCAACAACCCTGCCAGCAAGGCACTGCCCGAGCGAGCATGTCCCAGCTCGTTGGCTCGGGCCTGATTGGCCTTGAGTTGGGCTTGATGCTGCTGATATCGTTCCCAGGAGATGTAAGCCGCATGATGGTCTTTGATGAGTACTAGCCACTCCTCTGCCGGTTTGACAACTCTGCCGGTGCCGGGATGGCCTGCTTTCTGTCGACGCGGATCAATTTGCTTGCGACCATAGGCGTAAGCTCCGGTATAGCTAGGATTTTTGAGCAGGTTTTGTAAGGTCGGTCGGTTGGGCCGACGCCATTCTAGTTCGCCTTTGTTTAGCCCTGTGGTCGCGCGCACCCCAACTTGGATGTGATGCTTGACAAGATAACGAAGCACCGCATTGAGGGTTCCTAGTTCTTCAAATTTACGAAAAATGAGTTTTACAACAGTTTGAGCTTGTTCATCAGGGTCGAAACAAATCTCTCCAGAGGGACGACGGATATAACCGATGGGCACACCAAACCCAAGTTCTCCTCGCTTTGCTTTGTTGCGTTTACCCTGCACCATCCGCTGCTTGAGTATGTGGAGTTCAGCTTCGCTCATGGTGCCTTTCAATCCCAGCAATAGTCGGTCGTTATACTGGCCTGGATCATAGACACCATCTAGGTCTGCTATCAGCGTACCGAATAGCCCACAAATTTCTAGCAACTGATGCCAATCTTTAGAGCACCTCGCTAGCCGCGACATCTCCACACCCAGTATCAGGCCAACATGATTCATTCCGACTTCACTCACTAAGCGCTGGAATCCCGAACGGCCTTCGGCACTGCTGCCCGACTTGCCTAAGTCTTCATCGATTGTGAGTACTCGCTCGGGCTGCCACCCTAGTTCGATAGCGCGTTCGACTAAACCATATTGAATCCGAGTCGATTCTTGATGATCTAGTACTTGCTGCAACGTGGATTGACGGACGTAGACGACCGCGAGTCGTTCTAGGTGATGAGATTGAACCTTTTCCGAATACCAAGCAATACTACTCATTGGTGACCTCCTCGACGGCTGAGGTCTCTAGCTGGCTTTCCAGCATTTGACTGAGTATGTTGATCAGCTTCTGACGCTGTCGTTGTGGCAGACTCTGCCACCGGTCGATGTTTAGGCAACAGGCAGGCGGGGGGGCTCATTTCGCTTGGACATGCCAGCACTTCCTCTTTTTGAATGGCGAGACGTGCTTCAATTTTCGCGATCGTCTTTACTAACCGCAATAGACCTGACAGGCCAATAACTGGATGTGAAGCTCGCTGCCGGTCTATAGGTGTATTGTGGCTGGCATATTGAGAGAACCTTTGGCTGGTTCAAAAGTCGCGGCTTTTGTCTCGAAGAGACCAGTATGCGAGACCACCAGCGATTGAAGAAGCTCTTTGCACTACTGACGCTAGCGCTCTGCTGGGTGGTCAAAGTAGGGCAGTGGCTCAACGAGGTTAAGCCTTTGGCCATTAAAGCTCACGGACGTTTAGCCAAGAGTATTTTTCGCTATGGATTCGACCACCTAAGACACATTTGCCTGAACCTTGACCAACCCCAACAACAGCAAGGCTTTCAGATGGCTATGCGGTTTTTGTCCTGTACATAGGTTGAGTAGTATTAACGCCAACAGCATGATGAGTGAATCTAAATTCAGGAGATTTGCCTGCGGGTACATAATTTTCTTCAAAGCTCACGTCTTGCCAGTTCGCATTCTGACTACTGATCGTAGGCGGTTTTCCTAGAACATCAGATAAATAATTACTGGATTTTATAGAGTTAACCATTGTTTTTGGTGTGTATATTTGCTACTACGTTCACCGCTAAAGAGTAGATGTCTTTTATCTGTGATCAATTGCTGAGTAAGATTCTAGCAAGATTTCATCGAGCTGAGGCTGAGAGAACTGATGCTGAGTAAGATTCTAGCAAGATTTCATCGAGCTGAGGCTGAGAGAACTGAGTTTTATAACGGTCTATCTAATAAGGTTGTTCATCGCGCAATCTCTACATTATGCGGAATTCACTGGGTGAAATTCCAGTATGTCTACGAAACTGCTTTGCTAAATGACTAGGGTTAGCAAAGCCGCACTCAATCGCAATCTCGTTAATCGTGAAAGTGCTCTGCTTGAGTAGATGCTTAGCTCTTTCTATGCGTTGCTGAATGACATATTGATGAGGACTCATGCCAGTAGTATTCTTAAATGCTCGCGAAAAGTGGAACTGACTGTAGCCCACTAGTATTGATAGGTCAGCTAATTCTATTTTTTGTTCTATATGGTTTTCTATATAATCTAAAACTACTTTCAGTTTCTTGCTAGATAGAGATCCTGCACGCTGAATAGTTTTATGACTGCGGTTCGAGAAATTATGCAATAAATGAACGGCTAATGCGTTCGCCATGTTTTTTGCATACAGCTGGCAGCCACTTGGGTTTTGTTTTAGTTCTACTTGAAGTGCCTTGCCAATTTGGGCTACGAGAGAATCTCTAACTGGAAAGCTAGGAATTAGCTCAAACTTTTCTGTATCCCAGAGTTCTATAGCATTTCGCATCAGTAATTCATGAGGCAAGCTTACGGTAAGGGATGTTTGTGCATAGGGTAGGTCAACCGTAACGGGTAACTCAGCAGGGAAAATAACAAACTCGTTCTTTAGATAGGAAAACTTTTTCTGGCGCCCGTCAGCCTTAACCGAAATATTTGTATGCTGACCGACATTAATTCCTATGGCATGCCTATTGGTAGAAACCTCAGAGAATTTGCCTGGAGGTATATGGTTTATCTCTATGTCTATGTCTTCCCAGCCAGCTTGCCGACTCGTGACCGACGGTAGGTTGGGTAGTTGGTCTGACCAATATTCATACGCTCGCGTCTCTTTTTTCACTATTTAGAGTTTCCCTGTTCTGAATATTAGAGTTTCGCGCAAATTTCACATTATCCGGAATTCACTGGGTGCAATACCAGCTTGTTTTCGAAAGTACTTAGCGAAGTGGCTAGGGTTAGCAAAGCCACACTCAATTGCAATTTCATTAATAGTGAAATTGCTCTGCTTCAGTAGATACTTAGCTCGTTCTACCCTTTTCTGAATGACATATTGATGAGGGCTTAGATTTGTTGACCGCTTAAATGCACGCGAGAAATGGTACTGACTAAGCCTAACGAGGCTAGCAAGTGTTGTCAGATTCAGATCTTTGTCAAGATTCTCATCGATAAATTCAACGACCAACTTTAACTTTTTAGGAGAAAGCTTTCCCTGTGCTAGCTTGGTGGGCTTTGTATGCGTTGAATAGTTGATTAGCAAGTGAACAGCAAGCGCATTGCCCATCGTTTGAGCGTAGATACTACCTTCTTCTAGTTGTGTCCTTAGTGCCGTGCATAACACCTCTATGATATTCGCAGCTAGTGCGTCTTGCGTAGGACAGGCAGGAATAAGTTCAAAACTGTCTGTATCCCAAAGTTCTAGGGCATTTCTTCTCAATATCTGGTCTGATAGATGTAACGCAGTTGAGACATGTGAAAAGTCAAAATTTGCTGTGAAGGCATTCCTAGCAGGCATTATCATTGCTTCTCCCGCTAAAAATGGATACCTCTTTATGCGTCCATCTAGCTTCAGCTCACAGTTGATACTCCGTGAGGTCATTCCAACAATGTGATCTTTGAGACAGATTTCAGGCATCTCAGCAATTTTTGGAACAAGGTTTTCTTCTAAGCTAACTTCGTTCCATCTGTTTTTCATCTGTACAGATAGCGACTTGCCAGATAAGGCTTCGGATATGTAATCGACTATTTCGGTATGACTCATTGTGTTCTCACTGCGTTTCGCAATTAAGAAGGTTCACGTATTGGAACATAGCTAGTTTCATAGTACGAAAGAAGTAAACTGCGTAACCGTTTGTATGACAAAGTCTTATGTTTCTGATAATACATAGTTACAAGAAATTTCGCTTATTGAAGCTGAGCTAACTTTTGTGTGATTGAGCAAGAATATGTCTATACAGCAAGAAAGTATTCGACTTAGAAAGAATAAAGCTGATTAACTGTATCTTGAGAGTTTGAGGAGTTTACTAAGTGGAATGATCAATTTGAAAATATCTTGTACTTGAGAATCTTCTTTATACGCATGGCTATCTTGTCTAGCAAAGAATCTGAAAAAGCCTACATTCTCGCAACTGTATCACGTTGTACATATTATCTTGACAAATTACATGAGTTAGAAGAGATAGGTGTAAATTCTATCGAAGCGTTCCATATTGATTCTGATAAATCTTGGTTAGGCATGTCCGGATTAATATGCCGCTATGGTGATTATTTTATAATTGCCTTTAGAGGTAGCTCAGATGTAGATGATTGGAAGAAAAATTTTAGAGCCTTTACGAAAAGTTACAACAATAGTGATGAAAGTGCTCTGTCTAAGTTTAGTAATTATGGAGGGAAAGTGCATGCTGGTTTTGCAATGACAATTACTAGTAATTGGGAGAGCTTGTGGTCTCAAGTAACAAGAATTTATTCACTCAGTAATCATAAGGTTTTGCTGGCTGGGCATAGCTTAGGTGGAGCACTAGCAATATTGTTCTCATTAAAAATGTCTTCGGAAGTAGATAAAAGTCTCATTGATTCTTTGTACACATATGGTGCGCCGATGGTTGGAGATCAGGAGTTTATAAACTTTTTCAATTCCAGCACTTTATTTCCTCACCATCGCTTTGAATATGAAAGTGATCCTGTACCGAGTACTCCAACATTACCTGGATATATTCCCACAGGCGAATTGCATTACTTGCCAAAAAATAAGCAAGATGAAATCCTAAGCCAAAGAACTGTGCCTAAAATTTTTAGAATAGGTAATGGAGCATTAAACCTTCTTGCCAAAAAAATTAACAGTTCAGATATTACGGGAGTCTTGGGACATGCAGCTCTCGAAGCTGAAAAACTGGTTCAGAACCATGACATAGCAGGCTACACAAAACATATCAAAACATACTACATGCGGAATCATCCTAAAGCATGGGTAAATTCGAGCTTTAAGGCAAAGCAGGATAAAAGTAATTTCATTGATAATAATACGATTTATCCATGGTAATTGTTTTCACATCGCTTAGATATGTTTTGAACTGTATCAATATAGTTACCTGATACTTCAGTAAAAAAGTGATTTGAGTGAACACGTTATACATGAGGTAATATGCATGAAAAATCTTGTTTCTATACTTTCATCAAGAGAAGCTGAGTTGAGAAAGAAATTAGATCTAACCGTTTCGCCCGTTGAGGCTGTTGAAGCCATCGACTCTGAAATTAGGAGAATTAAGAATTTTGACGGTGGATATCTATCCCAACTAACTTCTGCTCAAGCTCGACTAGTTCTTGAAAAATTAGACATACTTGAAAAGTCTTTTCAGTATTTAGCTTCTGTAAGAGTTACAGAAGCCCAAGCTCAATCCAACAGTACATCCAAGGATTCTAGCTATAGCAATAAATATATGATCCGTGGTGCGATGATAGGTGCGGCGGCGGGCCTATTTAGCAGTGGTCCTTTCGGCTTTGTAATTGGTGGTGGTGCTGGTGCACTTTTTAATTCACTTGCAGTGAATTTTTTTCCGCAGTATTGGACTGAGCCGGACAATAAAAATGGAAGAGCGAGGAGGTCTGAGTCTACTAATAGGATTAACTTTAAGGTTAACTCTAACGAAATTATAGAGTATCTATATCAAGTCTTTAAAGATATCGACAATGCTGTAGCGCACACCACAAAAAAAGATACTCAAGAGAATGCTGGCGCTGAGATAGACGAGGACATTTTAATCTTGTTTCAAGACATAATGTCGGATTTTCTTGAAGTGACTTCCGACTCGTCTATTGATTCTGAGCGACAGTATAAAAGGATACGAACTCTTTTAAGACGAAATAAAATAGATACCCTTCTATATAAAGAGCAGAGAGATAATTCAGAAGATATATCAGGGTATTTTGATTTTGAGCCTGGTCTGGATTCAAATGCAGTGGAAGATATGACCATAAAACCCGCATTTGTGAAAAATGGAGAATTGATTTTGCGTGGCTTAGTATTCACGCAGGAAGGTTAATGATACCGAGAATCGATGCAGAAAACAGCCTCAATTATCTCATTTCGGAGTTTGTGAATAATGGACGATAGCAATATAAAAGTAATCGGATTCGACCTGGGACATGGAGAGACAGCAGTTTCTAAGATTGAGAGTGTATCGAGTAATCATGAACCGGAGCGCCTAAAACTTCAAGGAGAGTACGTGCAGCCAACTGCGATTGCTTATGACAACATGGCTGGTGTTCTTTTTGGTAGACAAGCTTTAAATTCAAAAGATGCAAAATCATTCCATATTGGGTTTAAGAGCAAGCCAGCTCATAATGAGCAGAATAGAGACTTACTGAAAGATTACTTTAAGTCAATATACGAGCATCTGCTTGTTGAGTCTTTTATCGATGAAACAGAAAAGCATGTGGTTTTTGTTGGGTGTCCTTCTGGTTGGAGCGATGCTAGTGAGTCAAATGATATTGAGGCTTACAGGGAGCTGCTGAGGTCAGGTATAGATAACTCTAATATAGATATTGAAGTTGTCAAAGAATCACGAGCTGCTTTAATGAACGCAATAGAGAGCGAAAAGCTTTCCTTGGGAGAGATTTCAGAAACGATTTTGGTTCTTGACATTGGTTCTTCAACAACTGATTTGACTTTGGTCGATCCAACTTTAGTCAAAGAATTAAGTGATAAGTCATTAGACTTTGGCATCAACTTGGGCGGATCTCTTATTGATAAAGCAATTTTTGAGTATAGCCTAACTCATCACGACAATAAAGATAAACTGGAAGCTGCCTTCGAAAAATATCCAATGGCTCTTCAGCGGTGTATCTATAAATGTCGAAAATATAAGGAAGACTACTTTAAGAATGAAGTTGACTATATAAAAGATCCTGAAAACGAAGCTGACTTGGGTAGAGAAAAAGTTCCACAAAGTCTTAAATTTCAACCAAAGTTAAATCATTCGATTATGGAGGAATTGCTTTCAAGCAGTGTTCCAAAATCGCTAGAGCTAGAGCTGGATGATTATCAAGGCTGGAGAGCATGCTTCAGAGATTTATTGCTGAATGCTAAGCAGCAATTAGCTGAACCACCGAATGTTATTCTGATTACGGGTGGTGGTGGCCTAATGAATTTTACTTATAAGATAGCTCAGGAAGTTTTCCCAACTTCAAAGATTAAAAGAGATCCAGAGCCGGCGCACTGCATTTCAAAAGGATTATCTCGCTGGGGACGGGCAAAGATCTCAACGCAAAAATTCATGGATGAAATTGAAATATTCATTCAAGATACATTCCCCGAGATAGTCAAAAGTCATGAGCCAAGGTTCAGGAAAGAGTTGACTGAGTTATTAGTTGATGGGTTATTGGAAGAGGTGATTGAGCCCAGAATTCTCGCTTGGAAATCAGGTGAGATTAAAACTATAAATGAACTTCAACCTGATATCGAAAGATACGCAAGAGATTGGATATCGGCTCAGTCTACTAAAAGATTAATTGTGGGCAAGATAATTTCTTGGGAAAATTTAATTAAGAAAGAGGTCGGACAAGGAGTCCAGCACATATATGGAAAATTTGGGATACCCCTAGGTGCTATCCAGTTTAGTAGTTCTCATGTTGTATCTATCGATGAAAATGTTGCTATCTCTCCAGAGCAATTTGAGAAATTAATTCCTGGGATAAACATAGCAACCTGGTTGACTCGCATTATTACACTGATAGTGGCATTAGTTTTTGTAGAACTTGGACCTATAGCCTGGATAATCGGAATTGTTGCTGTCATTTGGAGTCCTAACCTTGCAAAAGGCGGGTTAAAGGACGCTAATATTCCTTTACTTGTTCGTAAGGCTGTATCAAGGAAGAAAATCAGAAAAACGATTGGAGAAAAACGAGAAGAGATTCAAGAACATATACAAAAAGAGCTAGATGATAATGAACTCTTTGTTTCACTCATTGATGCAATGTCAGAGCAAGTCAGGCGTAATATACAAGCAACTGCAGA
>CALDSK010000085.1 GCA_937911865.1 uncultured Synechococcus sp. | reverse complement strand
CGTCACGCTCACTGAGCTAGACGACTTAATTACAGATCAATCAATAGCAAAGCACAACAACGTGCTAGAAGTCGCACCAGACTCACCGCAAAATCTGTAATGCAGCATCAGAGGGTGACAACACTCACTAGGTCAACCTTCCTTCCCAGGTCGAGCCCAATGATTAGCGTCTTCAGGCGAGCTTACCCCCGCCCCGGAATCAAGCTTGTGCTGATTCGCTTAATGACTCGGTTAGCAATATCCGCATAGCTCACCTCGCCTGCCAAAATTTGACCTAGCCTTTTCGTCGCCGTTGGCCGCTTAATACCAACGCGGTAGCCAATTTTTGGCAAGCGAAAGTAAACCTGGGCAATTCGCTGCGCCCACTGCATGTCTGCGCCCCAGTTCTCGTGAATGGTTTGGGTATACGCAGCGATCGCATCGATGTCACCGTTTAATGCTTTATCTATCGCTTTTGCCGCTTCCATACCGCTATACATCGCCGGGCGAATGCCTTCTGCCGTCAGCGGGTCTACAATCGCCGCCGCTTCACCCACTAGCAGCGCCTGCGTTTTGTGCAGCAGATGGTTGCCATCCCAAAGCTTTAGCGGATGCGTATAAAAGTGGCCCTGCTCAGCCTCTACACCAAAAGTAGGTACGTACGCTTTTAGCCGCTCTTCAGGCGCTTTCACCGAGTTTCCAATAAAGCTGCTCACCCCAAAAGAATAGCCCTGTCGCTTCGGAAAACTCCACAGACAGCCATTCTTCACTAGGCCAAATTCAAAGTTAAATGCTCCGGCTTCTACTGGCACAGGTGTATCTACTTCAAACGTACCGGCTTCGCGCAGCTTGTGTGAGCGAAAGCCAAGCCAGTCAGCCATCGGGCCTTTGGCACCATCAGCCGCAATCAAATATCGGCCTTCAACGGTCTCATCATCGGCTACGCTTACCCGCCAATAGTCGGATTGAAACTCAATACCCGTCACCGCCGTCCGGTCTCGAACTTCTGCGCCTTTAGCCTTTGCCTGATCGATTAAAAACTGATCGAAGATCTCGCGTTTTACACTCCAGATTGGCTCAGTTTCAAGCTCGCCATCTACGACATCACCCAACTTCCACGTGTAGCGAACTCGCGTAATTTTGCTGTCAATCGCAGGCGAAAAGTCAAAGTCAAACCAGTCGGCAATGCCCGGCGATACCGCACCTGTACAGACCTTGTATCTGGGTAAGGCGGCCTTTTCAAGCAGCAGAACAGCGCGCCCGGCTTTAGCCAGATGATAGGCCGCAGCGCTACCTCCGGGGCCGCCCCCTACAATGATGCAATCATACATAGCAGTCATCCATTACGAGGTCAGTTCTGCTATACCGTCTGAATCGCTTTTTCTTTCTCAGCAAGCGCCTCGTCAATCTGCTTGGTATATTTATCCGTTAGCTTTTGAACCTCGTCTTGCATATCGCGAGACTCGTCTTCAGAAATATCGCCGTCTTTCTCCTGTCTTTTGGCCAGGTCAATGCCATCGCGGCGGATATTACGAACCGATACCCGGCCCTCTTCGGCATACTTACCGGCAACCTTGGCAAACTCTTGGCGGCGCTCAGTGGTCAGCGGGGGAATATTTAGGCGGATAAGCGTACCGTCACTATTAGGCACTAGACCCACGTCTGACATGGAAATAGCTTTTTCGATTAGCTGCACTGAGCTAGGGTCAAACGCTTGAACCATCAAAGTGCTAGCATCTGGCGTAGTGATGTTGGCCAAAGACTTCAGGCTGGTTGGACTGCCGTAGTAGTCCACCATAATTCGATCGAGCAATGACGCACTGGCTCGGCCAGTACGGATAGTGTTAAACGAGCGCTTGGTCGATTCAACAGCCTTCTGCATGGCCGCTTCGACTTCACCCAAATCAGCTAACTTCACAGGACTCTCCCACAATTGTTCCAATAGGTTCACCCATCATGGCACGGTTGATATTACCTCTGACTGAGAGGTTAAATACCATGATTGGAATGTTGTTATCTTTACACAGCGCAATCGCCGTGCCATCCATCACTTTAAGATCTTTGGCCAGGACGTGACTATAGGTCAATGACTGGTAGCGCTTGGCATCAGGATTGGTTTCTGGGTCACTATCGTACACCCCATCAACTTTGGTTGCCTTGAAGAGCACTTCGGCGCTGATTTCAGCAGCTCTGAGCGCAGCCGTCGTATCCGTGGTGAAAAATGGATTACCAGAGCCTCCCCCAAAAATAACCACCCGGTTTTTCTCCAGGTGGCGAATGGCGCGGCGGCGAATGTAGGGTTCGGCTAGCTCCTGCATAGAGATTGCCGTTTGTACTCGGGTCGGTACATTAATACGCTCTAGGGCGTCTTGCAGGGTCATCGCATTCATGATGGTAGCGATCATCCCAATATAGTCGGCGGTAGCTCTATCCATACCTGCCGAAGAGCCTTTCACCCCTCTAAAAATATTGCCACCACCGACGACGATGGCCAGCTGAATGCCCTGTTCGACCACGCCAGCGATTTCCTGGGCGATCGCATCAACAATTGCCGGGTCAATCCCGTAGGCCAAAGAGCCCATCAGGGCCTCGCCGCTTAGCTTTAATAATACTCGCTGATAGGGTTTACCCATGCGTGCTCTATAGTAGTTGAGTCAGTAATTTCTACATCAAGATAGCAGCGAAAGTGTTTGGGCGATACCCTAACCGAGCAAAGCTACAGCAAATGTCCTGGTGCAGCATTATGACGTTTGTCGAGTGAGCTGCTTTATCTGCCATCTTATACCTGCCACGGATTATAGCTATCAGGCTTATTTTCCGGCACGTTTAGAAGCGCTCAATCAGCGCTCAGAACGAAAGCTATAAAAGCTGAAGCTACAAAAGCTTATGTGACGAAAGCTAAATTTCTTGATAACTCACCTGTGCCTTCTTTATTGCCCCCGCTGCTGACGCCCCCATTACTCACTCAGTGCGCAATTGTCATTGCCTGGCTAGCAATCGTTGGCGGGGCTTCAGAAACAGCCCGCCGTTTGGGCTTTGGCCCTGAAATCACCCGAAAAATTGTGCATATCGGTGCTGGTCAGGTCATTTTGCTCGCTTGGTGGCTGGCCGTCCCAGCTTGGACGAGCATTCTCGCCTCTATTGTCTTCAGTATCGTTGCGCTGCTCTCTTACCGGTTTCCACTGCTGCCAGGGATTAATGGAGTGGGCCGTCAGAGCTGGGGAACCTTCTTTTATGCGATTAGCATTGGCCTGCTGGTAGGACTTTTTTGGCCGCCTCATCTGCCCCAATATGCAGCTATCGGCATTTTAACCATGACCTGGGGAGACGGCCTAGCAGCCCTCATAGGACAGCGGTTTGGTCAGCACCCTTACCAAATTTGGGGAGAGAAAAAAAGCTGGGAAGGCAGCTTGACAATGCTGCTAGTCAGCTACTGCGTGTGTAGCCTGGTGCTGCTTGCCGTCCAAGGACCCGTGCTGGCGACATGGTTAGTTGCCCTTGCCGTTGCAGTAGTCGCCACCGCCCTAGAGTCGATCTCTAAATATGGAATAGATAACCTCAGCGTGCCACTAGGGACGGCGACACTTTGCTTTTGGCTCAATTCAATCGCTCTGACGCTAACAGTTTAGAGCGCAACCTCACCTTTTTCACCGGTTCGAATCCGAATCACTTCATCCACCGATGAAACAAAGATCTTACCGTCGCCAATTGTACCGGTCGCGGCTGCCGTAGCAATGGTTTCAAGAATCAGATTTAAGCGATCGTCAGCGACCACCAAAACCAGTCGCTTCTTGGTCAAGAACTCTACCGTATAGGAAATGCCTCTATAAGTGCTGGTCTGCCCTTTTTGCCGACCGAACCCCCGCACATCTTCTAGCGTCATGCCGGTCGCGCCAATTTCTACCAGCGCATTTTTCACATCCTGTAGCTTCTCAGGACGGACAATAGCTTCAATTCGTTTCATACCGACAGTCCTTTTAAAAACAAACGATTTTTCGTGTCCTGTCTACACAACAAGGAACAGATGTAATTGTTACAGCTCGACTGTATCCAAAACAACTGTTTGACTGCCGACAATTAAAAATTCTTGTTAAGCAGCTAGCAATAGCGCTTGATTTTTACTGCTAGCTGCCTTCTACACAAATACGTAAAAGTACGTGAGTTTAGTGTTAAAAATATACACAGGCTAAGTCATTCACTCAGCTAATTAAGATCCTTGTCTTGGAAGCCTATGATCTGAAACCTTTAGATCTGAAACCTTTGTCCGATGTCAAAAAATGACAAAACGGCCTAGCCTTTACTCAAGAGCATCTCGCTTGAAACTGGGCTTGAATACGCCGACAGTGGGTATGGAGCTGCCTCAGAAGAGAGTGAGCGCCGGTCATTTCACCTCGACGAGCTGCTTGCTCTAGCTGTAGCGCGACTGCCGCGAGTGCTTTAGCCCCTACGTTGGCACTCGCACCTCTCAATGAATGGGCGACTTCTTCAATAGTCTGAACGCTTTTGGTTGCGATCGCACTTTCTAACGACGCCAGGCTACTATTTACATCGTTTAAAAAAATAGCGAGCAGTTCATTTTCAAAGTCGCTATCTTCTCCAGCGAGCTGCCTTAACTGCTGCCAGTCAAAATCACAGGGCGAGAGAGTCTGTCTTTTCAAAGTAAGGATTCCTTATATATCGAACACATATCAAGAGAAGTAATATCAACACGTTACCCAGCGCTCAACGGGTCAACGGAAGGGGATTTAATCTTCACATCCCCTTCATGAGTTATTGAACAACTGATAGTTTTTTTTAACACAGTGGCGATTTTTCACCAGTATGTGAATGTGCTTGATTTCAAGGTAATCGCTATACCCTTTGCATATAGACACTTTCGGTCGTCAGCAAAATAAATCGTTGTTACTTACGTAAGATCTGTATTATTTGTTCTATTTTGCCGTTACAACGGACATTTCTCTTGCGGAAACAAACCTCAACTTAGGCCTTGACCCGCGACGAGTAAGCCGTCTAGTCAACTGGCTGATCTCCTGTGCACCAGGCAAAAAGAGAAACGACCACCGCCCATAGCAGCCACTGCGGCCAATGTAGCCAGCCCCACAACACACCGGGAAACGTATCCATAAAATCGGATAGCAGCAGGGCAACCAAAACGGTTAGCAGTAGCGTGATGAGACTCATAGCATCACTGAAACAAACGGCACTAGAACAAACGGTACAGATAGGCAGAATTAAGAAAGACGCTGCGAGGTCATTCTCCAAGGTTTAAAGTCTTCATGGTCGGGGAAAGGATATACCCGAACGCGATCTTCGTAACCAACGGTTAGCTTACGATAAAACATTGGGTGAATAGCACACATATTTTCAGCCAGCAGCGGCAAGCGGCTTTCGGTGCTGTACTCAAAATCAGCTTCAGCGTAGCCTGCTTCTCGATTTAAATGGCGGACCCTGCCAACAATACCCAGCTCCGATACGAGCTGTCGAAAGCTGTGGGGAGAGTAGTCGCTGCGGGTCCACTCTGAAGCAGTGATCGGTGCCCGCTTATCAAGCAAATTGCCCTGAAATAGCATCGGTAGGTTAGAGAGCGCTTCCACAATGCGACCCACCCGAGGGTAAACCGAGCTGTAAGAATTGAGCACTTCTTCTGCCAGGGAATTTTGACGATTATTGATAGCGTTAACAATGACTGTAGGGTGAAAGTAAGGAAAAGTACCCTGTGCCTTGGCGCTCGCTGCGATCGCATTGCACAGCACAATCAGCTGACGAGGTCGCATTTGGGTATGGCGCAAAACATAGGGAAAGGTGCGCTCCGGCAGATTGTGCTCGTTACGCAGCGACCGGCCAAAGTACGGGTACCACATTTTTTCGAGCACGTCCGTTGAGCTATCCCAGTCAATCTTGCGAGACTCCGGGGCCAGCAAGTCCAGTGCCTGAAGATAGTTGTAAAACCGCCAGCTGATTAGCCGCATTAGGTCTTTAGGTCGCCAGTGCATGTGCACTTCGTTCCGTACAGACTTCAACGGGTTGAGGATAATCTCCTCTTTGAGGTGAGGAAACACCTCAGCCATCACAAAAATTTTGATGTGGACACCCAGGTGAGCAAAGTCGCGGTTAAACTCCGAGCCGCACTGGATTAGCGCAGCGATCGCCTGCATCATAATCGGGTCGTGAATGGCGTAGTTTTCTAGCGTGTCGAAGGCGACAATCACCGGCTGCCGTTTAGCAACCTCCAACACCGCCTCCATGCCAGCACGAATCCGGCCGTCAGCAAAAATATTTTCTAGCTCGTCGAGCAGGTCGTCGTCACTTTGGGTCAGGCGCTCTAGCAGCACCTTGAGACAGTGGCGAACAAAGCTGGAAAGCTGACCTTCTCGGTTGCCGAAAATGCAGGCAGCGCGAATCCGCGGATCGTACGCCTTCAGCTCACTAAAAATCACTGACCAGACGACCAGGTGCCAGAGCTTAGCGATTCGAGGGATGGCGATCGCGCGGCTGTGTGAGGTTGTGAGCGTAATTTCTTCAAGCACCTGTTCAAAGGCGGCTGGCTCATCTACATCAATGGAGATCGCACCGTTCATCGACCGCTGAAAAGAGAAAAACTGCGACAGCGCCGTTTTACCAGACCCACGACGGCCAACGATTAAAAACACCTTGGGGTCTAAAGACAGCTGATTAAACCGGGTGTGATAGAAAAAATAGCGACTGTAATTCTGCTTTAACAGCTTTACTTCCGATTCACAGTCCGCCTCGCCGAATGGATTAAACCGCTCAGCGGTATGTCGATTCATCACCCCAGTCATACGCCTTTCTCTAAATGCCCTTAGCGGCCTTCAATGCAATGGCTAATAACCATACCCTACGAGTATTAATTCAGCTGTGATTGATAGATTTCTGAGTAATCAGCACCATCTTCATACTCTACTTACGTAAAGCACAGAGCTTTACATTGCAACACTCAAACGATGATGACTGAAGCACGCTATCCTTCGGCCATGGGTCTCTATCGTTAGAGAGATATCAGGATCGTTTAATCAATAATTAGTGTGTGCTTCTGTAAATTGTTCTGTCAATTGAGTTTTTATTTTATAGCGGTGACTAAAAATAGCATCAGAGCGGTCTTGCACCTTTGCCAGCTATCAACCCAGCTAGCTGTCGAATATCTTCTACGCTTAGACAGCTTGTATGGAACAGCCCAATAGCGCTGTAACTGCTTGTATTTGCTGTAACTATAGCTATCGAAAAGGCGCTGCCTCAGGGTCCAGACATCCTGTCTCTGGAGACTACTCGTTTTTAATATCAGGCTCTCTGCTAATGCCGCGCTTCAAACAAAAAATCGTCTCTAGAGAAGAAGAAACCCAAGAGCGCATCCTCAAAGCTGCGCAAAAGCTATTTGCGAGGCATGGCTATGGGGGGACCACAACTCGCGATTTGGCTCAGGCTGCGGGGGTAGCCGAAGGGACGCTTTTTCGCCATTTTGAAAACAAAAAGGCCATCTTGGTTGAAGTTGCCACCCGCGGCTGGACCGATATTTTGACCGATTTGCTCACAGAGCTGAGCGAGATGGCTAGCTATAAGGCCGTGGCTCAGGTCATGCGCAAACGGATGCTGAGCCTAAATGCCAATACTGACATGCTGCGCGTGTGCTTTATGGAAGCGCAGTTTCATCCGGAGTTGCGCGATCGCATCCAGGCAGAAGTCATCGACAAAATGACCGACGTCGCTGAGGCCTTCTTTCAAACTGCAATGGACCGAGGTGTCTATCGCCAAATGAATCCCAAAGTAGTCGCCCGTATCTTTCTTGGCATGTTCACCGTCTCTGGCTTTAGCCAAACCACCATGTCAGAAACCGGCAGCTCACCCAATGACATGAAAGAAATGGCTGAGACCCTGGCCGACATCTTTCTGAACGGCGTGTTGGATAAGCCAGCTTAAGCAGCTTTCTCTGCTCGGGTTTCTTTGCTCAGTTTTCTTGGGCGGTTTTACAATGGCATCTGTATGATGGGTTTTGATCGCCGAGACCGTTTTTAAGCCATGGGTATGAATGTAGACACCGCAGAGCTTACACGGCAGTTTACGCAGGTATATCGCAATCTCAAGCTCTTTCCTTTATTCAAATCGGAAGAGATTGAAGCGTTTCGGGTGCCCTACGGTCAAGCGGCGTTGGGCAATCTGCGCCGTGAGGTTTCGTACTCGCCTGACAATGGCAAACTGATTTTTACCGGGCATCGGGGCTGCGGCAAGTCTACGCTGCTAGGTCAGTTTGCGCAGCAGATGCGTGAGCAGCAGAATCTCTTCGTCGTTGGCTTTTCGATTGCCGACATGGTAGAGATGTCGGATGTGAACCATGTAAATATTTTGTATGCAGTGGCGCTGCGGCTGCTAGAAAAGGCGGCTGAGGCGAATGTGCCGATTTCAGCAGAAACCAAAGCCGATCTCTTAGGCTGGTTTACCAAGACTAAATCGACCATTTATAACCAGCAGATTCAGGAACAGCTTTCGATCGGGGCTAATCTGTTCAACTTTTTCACAGGTAAGTTGCAGACCGAAAAAGCCTTTCGAGAAGAGATAAAAGAGACTTATCAAAACAGCGTTTCGGACTTGGCTAATCAGATTGATCGCATTGCGACAGCGGTTCAGATTGCCACAAAGCAAGAAGTTTTGGTGGTGATTGATGATTTAGACAAGCTAGATTTACCGCTCGTGCGCGCTATCTTTCAGGACAACATCAACTCACTGTATTTGCCCAATATCAGAATTGTATTCACGATTCCGATTGCGGTAATTCGTGAAACGAAGCTAATGGATAGTATTAAGACGCGCAGCAAGGTAATTCAGTTGCCAGTGACGAAATTTTTCCATCGGGTAGATGCGCATGAACCGGATGCAAAGCCAATTGAGGAAAACATAGAGATGCTGGAGACGGTGCTGAAAAGACGGATTCCAGCAGAGTTAATTGAGCCAGCGGCAATGAGAAAGCTGGTGTTGCTCAGCGGCGGCGTGTTACGAGAGATGGTAAGGCTAGGGCAAGAGTGCTGCCGTGAGTGCCTGTTGGTGTTGGATATGGAGCCGGAACAGGCAACAGGCAAAATCGATGGGGAGATTTTAGAGAGGGCCGCAAGAAATTTGCGGATTGAGTTCGCTAGGCCGCTGGGGATGAAGCTGCTAGAGGTGCTGAAGCAGACCTATCAGAATTTTGATCCAGAAGATGCGAATAGTGAGGATTTCTTGGAGCTATTGCATGGGCTGTATGTACTGGAGTATGAGAATGCTGAGCTTTGGTATGATTTGCACCCGCTAGTTCAGGATTTGATGCGGCGGAAGGGCTTGATATAACGTGACTGATATGAGTGAACGGACCGCTCAGAACTGGGATGCTCAGAATCAAGTGGCGCTGCGAAGATTGATGCTCACTGTTGAGGCGAATTCGCAGAGTTTAGAGTTGTTGATTGCGGTGTGTGATGATCGTAATTTGCAGGCGA
>CALDSK010000084.1 GCA_937911865.1 uncultured Synechococcus sp. | reverse complement strand
AAAAAGGTCAGCAAGCATGGCAATATACTTTGTCAGCTCGTCTGCTTTGCTCACGCTACTTCGGCGACTGAAAGGTTCAATTCCTGAACTATTCAACTTTACTGATAGGATTTATTTCTGTCAACCTCTGCCTGAAGCTTCTTGGCGGCATGCTTGTGTATTCGACATCAGAATCTCAAGGTGGTGAGTAACATGGCATTAGATCGCCCTCATCGTTGCAAATACTCGGACCTTACTGACCCAAAATTTGTCTTGCCAACAGGAGCGATTTGCAAATAGTCAAAATATGGACAGTGTCCACGGCCTCACAGTTTTACGGTTCGGTCTGACTCGGGTTGCTGGTCTGGTTAGCGGAGGCGATCGCAGAACTCTTTGACTGGACCCAAGACCACCAAGACGCCGTCGAAGCTTTCTTCCTCGATGATGCTGAAGACGACGAGGATTTTGAAGTCGAGGACGAGGACGATGCCGCAGACGATGACACGGAAGAGGAAGACAGCAGCGAACTTCTAGCCGCCTTTTATGAGTGGTTATCGGAAGCGACTGAACCTATGCGTGATGATGTGGAAGCCGAAGAAGAAAACGACGTCGCTTTGTACGTCTAACGCTTAAAGGGTGTGGCGGCAGATGTGACTGAAACGAAGCGCGAAGACTCTATCCCGCCCGTGCCACTATGTTATTAGCCAGCTAACTAACGTAAGTTTGGGTTGAGCAGTAGTTGGCAAGAGAAAGGCAATGCTTGAGTTCATTCAGTCAAACCAGCGTACGATAAATTAAAAATTGCGATCTCATCTTCACCCTGTAGTTCACTGATCATGGGCTGATGATATTTCCTTTTTTCTTTCTGCGAGAGTACTCATTAATTGAATTATTCCATCTTGGAAGCTCTGTTGGAGGTCTACGTATCTGATATCTATAAGTATTTGAGGTATCGTGCAATCCTTAATCAGAATTGGAAAGATTTTTACGTTATGACCATCTAATTGGCGCATCAGTGCTGAATTTAGTTCTTTTTGTACCCACTTCGAAGCAACTGAACTAGGGCTCAATAGGACCAGCAAGGTGTCATTATTAGCTAAGCCGCTCTCTATCTTACTTGCAATTGAATCACCATGCTTTATTTCCCATTCGTCGTACCAGATTTTATATTCTACAGCTCTTAAACTATTAGCAATTCGGCTTGCTATATTTCTGTCCTCGCTCGAATAGCTAATAAAAAAACCTGGTTCGCGATCTGTAGGCTTATTAGGCAATATGATTTTTCCGACTCCGGTTCCCTTAGCTAATTCTTCTGATGCTGTGAGTAACTTTGTATGAATCCATCTGGATAATTCCATCCCCTCTAAAATAACTTGATGGGCTCTATCAATCAGATTCTCCTCACTAATTGCTGTTGCAGCATCATGAGCCCATACATTACGCTCCTCAGCAAAATTTTCAATTCTTTCAAGCCATTCATCAGTCAGCTTATTGGCTACAGCATTAAATTCTTCTGACTTTTTCATCTGTCTAAATGCATTTGCGCATTTACCCAAAGACAAGCGACGAAAATCTTTTGTAGGCAACTTTAACTCCATTTGGGCTTTGGCATAATCTTTACCGTAAACCTGTTCCGCAAGAACTCTAAGAGCACGCTTAAATGCGCCCTCTACAGCTGAGGTTACCTCTGAGACAGCACCAGTCAAATGAATTTGCTTCGAATCACGTAGTACAGAATTAGCGAAAATTTCTACAGATCGTTTGATACGACCTGTCCAGTCTGGATCCCAAGTAGCATCTTCTAACTGCAACTGAAAATCTTGCAATGCAGCAAGAATAGATAATTTTCTTCGTGAATCAATTTCGTTGAAAGTTTGTACCGCATTGTCTCCATACGGTGTAATAATCTCTTTGGCTAAAAACTGAAGATCCTCTACCTGAGGCCTGCGACCAACCTTTTGTATGGAAGGAGATTGATCGAGATGTAGCTGATCTACACCTGTCGAAGCCAACATTGTATAGCTTTCAAGTCGAATTCGTCCCAGCTTAGTCAGGCCTATAGCGTTTGTAGCTTGATCAAGCTCCTCCATATTTTCACAAGATAGCTTGGCAAAAAAGTCGAAGGGCCTTGCATTATCAACCTTAAAGAGATGAACCAGAACCTTACTCAAAGCCTCATCTTTGAGTAATAGTTCTAAAAGTTCAGAGCCAGAAATATCATCTAGTCCTCGTAAGCTAATACCTGTAAAAGCAATAATTCGTTCTTTTGAAAGATCCTTGGATTGCCATAAGGGGCCTAGAAGAACTCCTTTTTCTTCTAAAAATTCAAGATCCCTAGAAAAGCTTTTATTATTATAATCAAGAGCAATCGCATTTATAGTACCTGTACCAATAGACCCAATATCAAAGTCAAGCGGCTTTGAGGGGTATCGATAAATGTAGGGGATTTCTCGAGAAGAAAAGTGAACTATTTCTTCATGATGCACTATTTGCGAGATCTCTTGGATTTGCTGCTTGGCCTCTTCAGGTGTACCGATTAGAATAAGCAGTGAATCCCAATGACCGTACATAATGTATTGCGATATTCCCACCTTCCTCTCAGAAATCGAATTAATCAGATCTCCCAGCCATTCAGGCTCAGCATTTAGAAGAAAAAACTGATGATAGATCTCTTTGGAGGCTAGCCACAATGGATTAATAACTCCTCGCTTAACTTGTCTATCGCAAATCTTATAAAGAATCTTTTTAGCTTCTGTTTTTTCGAGTATGTTAGAATTTTCCTCGCCAAGAGACTCAACAACCATATCCACAGCGTTTGAGAGGCTGATTTCTGGCTCAAATTCTAAAATTCTTAGTAATGTAGATTCTAATGCGCGGAATATAAAGTTCTTCATGTTTCCTACAATCTTGACTGAGGATAGAACCATCTACCCATTGATTGATTGCCTATTTGAAAGCTGAAATCTTACATCGTTAAGATAACAAAACTTCAAGGTTGGAGCAATGTTAACTTGGCGCAAGTTTTAGGCATATGAAAGACATTGCTACTGTGCCCATTTTAAGTTGTGTGTCGCTATTGATTCACTTCGCTCATATCTTTGATGTGAATTCACTCACATCTTTGATGTAAAGCTGTTGCAGGAATATTGTATCTGGCGGCTAATACCCAATTTCCGAGAAGATTAAACCGCTGCGTTGTTGTCTAGCTCCATACAAGTTAGAAATGCTCATGGCCATCAGGACACTCACATCATAAAGACGGAGATCGCATCCCAAGGTGGCTGATTGTGTAGCCCTCATTTGCCTCACGGTTGGGTCGGACTCGGGTTACTGGGCTCTGGGTAGCGGCGGCGATCGCGGCGGTAGCTTTAGAGCAATTCCCTGGCGGTGCTAGATCGACGGCTCACTAAATCCTGTGAAGTCTTTTCGGCTTTGCCCCGCCCTCTTTCTAAAATGAAGGGTGAGGATACAGGTTTTTGAGTTGCTTCGTTACCACTTAAATCGTGCATGTTTGCTGAGCTGATTAGAGGTTGTAAATCATGCTGCCCAATTCTCACCAACGACTCCACGCTTGGAAAATCACGCTAGTGCCTGTCGCGCTCACTGCGGGGCTGCTGTTGATGTCTGACCCCAAAATTGCCGCTGCCTCTGCCACCGTCCTAGCTAGCCGCTATCAAAGCCAGGGCGTTGATCAGCCCCTACCCAACTTTGATGAAGATGATGAGTTTGAGCAAGCAGGAGAGGGCTTTCACGCGATTTATGTGGATCGCTTGGGACGTGTCTTAGGGACTTTCGTCAACGTGCCAGGAGCCCAACTGCAGGTGTATGTTGCGGGGGAAGTGGCGATCTCAGAACGAGACTACACCGCCGCTGTGGACTATCGCTCCGACGGTCGAATTCGCAGCATTGGTGATACGCGCCTTAGCTATTTCCGCAATGGCCGCCTACGAGCCGTTGCTGGGATCGACTTCAACTATTTTCAAAGCGGTCGGTTTCGCTCGATCGACACGGTGGATTTTGCCTACTTCAGCAGTGGTCGCCTCAAAGAAATTGAAGGGGTTGACTTCGACTATGACTCAGACGGCGTGTTGGAAACAATTAGCGATCGTGAAACCCCCAACGGCATTCGCATCATCGTGGTTAACTAACCTGAGTTCGGGATAAGAATAAGTCACGCTTTTACCCGCCGATTGAGCCTCAAATCTCCTCTCGGGAGGGGTGCCAAAGGCGAGGTGGGTGCCGATCAGTGGCGCTAACTAGCGATCCACCCACCCCTCAGCCCCTCCCAGGAAGGGAAATATCCGGCTTCGGTTTGATGTTAACTAACGTGCCGATTGAGCCGCTGTCAGTATCCCGCACAGCAACCCCGAGCGACCTTTTTCAGTTCGCCCCAATCGGATAATGATGCTGTGCTTGATGCAGCGCCCAGGCAAACCCTGCCCGGTCAC
>CALDSK010000083.1 GCA_937911865.1 uncultured Synechococcus sp. | reverse complement strand
GGGAGGTGCCAGTGCCTTGGAGACCTCCGATTCATACCTAAATTCAGCAACGCCGGAGCAGCTTTTTCAAAATCTACCGATCACACTGGTCACGATGGGCTCTCCACTCAGTCACCTCTATCAGCACTACTTTCCAGCTCAGTATCCTGACTTACAAAATGATAAATGGGATAAGCTCTTCTCCAGGATCTCTATGTGGGTAAACCTTTTCCGTCGAGATGATTATGTCGGTACGCGGATCGATTTTCCTGAAAGCATGGATGTGACTCTTCGTAACCAGGCCATCGGACTCGGTGGGCACCTCGGTTACTGGCGAGATAAGAAGGTAATCTCAGCTCTACTCCGCTACAACGTATTTTCTCAATTAGGAAATGAAAACTCTAAAATCTAATACGGTTTTGGCTTTCAGTAGCGGCACGGTTCAAAAAATGCCGATTTAGGGTAACACTCGCAGCCCAAAGTAGACCATCGTTGGGGATGATCTGAGAAGCTGATTTCGTCGAACTCTATGCTCTCTGGAAGCGTTTAAAGCCGAGAAGTTCTAACCAATGTGAATGTGTTTCCCCAGTCAGCAGTTGCGTGGGGCTTTTCCCCACCCGTTCCGGCACTTCAGATCTCAGGAAACAGCGGTGGTTCAGGAAAAATCTTAAGAGACTCAGGTAGTTGTCACCGAGGCTGCGCCGCAGAAAGAAGTAATTGCGTAAACGAGAGTTGAGGTTTTCGACCATCGAGCTGGCTCTGGGCGTTTCTTCGAGCGCCTTACCCACTGCTTTCATCACCTCATAGAACCTGCCAGAAAGCTGGCTGTGCAGTTGATTCCACCGCTCCCAGTAGGCATTGGAGGTGTTGTGTTTTCGGTGTAGCAGACAGACTTCTCGTATTCTCCGAAGTGGCAGCTTAAAGTCTCTCGCAATGCCAGCCAGCTTTTGATCGAGAACACCTGTAAACGCTAACAGCTGATCACGTTGGTTCCGCAGTGCTTCTCTCAGCTTTCGGATGGCAGGATAGCGCTCATCTTCTCGCTGTTTCAGCTCACTGACAATGAAGTCAAAGAGTTCCTGTCGCACTACCAGCGGCGGGCTAGCCAGCGCCAGAACATCACGGGAGAACCAGCCCAAGAGCGTTTTCACATCCTGGGCCAAGTAGATGAGTGCCTGCTCTCGTTGTTCTGCTAGCAGCTGTTGACTGAGGAGTTTCTGTTCAACAATGTTTTTCAGGCTGGTGTTGGCCATCCGCTGAGCTTGTTTCTCCAGCCGTGTTGGTCCCCCTTGTACACGACGAATCAGACCATTGGCAACTTGCTCAAACTGCTGCTGGATATGGAACACATCGCCGTGGCAGGGTATCTCTGGCATCGCCGCTTTCTGCCCAGCCCGCAGGCCACTGCCGCCATCAGCGATGGTGTAGTCTGGGTTGAAGCCTTGCGCCATCACATCCAGCAGATGACAGCCCCAGGTTTCTTCATCCCGGTGGTCTACATTCTGTAGAAGATAGCAGTAGGTGGACGCTGCATCGACACCAACTAGCACGGGCTTGTTGGCTTGGAAAATCTCATCCTGCAAGCCAACAGAAATGCCAGATAGCTCTTGGGATTGATTGATCTCAACCGCTTGCTTCGTGGCCACTTGCAGTCGGTTGTGGACAGTTCCAATGCTGATGGACGTATCGAACAGATTACGAAAAAGCTCGATGACACCGCGATACGAGCAATGGCAAATGAGCACCAAGCCCAGTATCAGCTGAAATAGCCAGTTCTTGGTCACAGGTAGATGAAACAGGACATCGTCATCGTCTTGGGACGGGGCAAACGATTCGTCCAACGCTTGCTGTGCCTTGTTTCCCTGCTGGTAGACGAACTTACGGCTCACCCGATGCTGTGTGGCGATGTGACTGATGGGGTGTGAGCGCGACAGTACTTGGATGCCGATCTCTTGGCGAGTATCAGGCGATAGGCTAGCGGCGATGGATAACGCTGGTGGCATGGGGCGATCACTGAAGGCGGTAGCGACAGACATTTAGCCTACGCGATCACATCCAATAGTGTGACCTGTGATTGAACCAGCCCCCGCTGGCTAAGACTAGAGTCTCTCACTTTAAGGCGTTAGAGCCTGCTTAGCTTTGCCAGTAGAGGCTTTCATAAAAGAACAATATTAGGAAACAACAATATAATCAACAGCTTATCGAGGATAGATTGCTGACCTCAAACGGATTCTGCTGCCTGCAATTATTCAAGGGTCCGTTGCGGTCACCGTTTTATGGCTTGACGCTGACTACCTGGGTTGATAGCAGGGTTCCAGAAAGGGCAGCAGGAGTTCGCCAACAGTGTCCTAGACCTTCTGAGACATATGTAAAATCATGTCTCAATCGATGTCTCAAAATAGCGTTCTCATAACATCTAAGATGATACTGTTGGCGAACTCTACAATAGCGGCTCAAACCCAGTAAATTGGTTCTCAGTTTCTTAGCTGAACTAACGAGTTTGCGTTGCTTCAACGTTTAGTATTTAGTTCGCCAACAGTATCGGCTGCTACTCAAACCACAATAACGAATAGACCGGAGATATTTCTATATAGCTGTTAACACAATTGAGGTCAAATGTGTATTAGAAGAAACCACTTTCAAGAAGTGACATTCCTAACTTCATATCAATTTTACTTAAAGTAATTTATTGAATAATCTCAGGCGTTCATTACTACGAATATAAACTTCTGACAGCAAACCCTGCCACGAGATAAATCTCACAGACTAATTAGGCCTCCAAACATAGTTGTAACTAATTGCCATAAGCTTGAAAGTCTTTGTAAAAAGGGGTTAAGGGGAATTCCTTTGTACTTTTTCTTTCGCGGAAATTCAAACCTGAGTTCAAACTCTAACGAGTTTTCGCCGTCTCAGACGACGAACTAGCTCTTATGGCACTTCGTCGCAGCTATGCCCTCACTATCCCAATAAAAGATTGCATAACTCTATAGATAAAGGAATTCCTAATGTCCGAAGCAGAAATATATCAGCCACAATCCATCTCCATTAGCAATAGCCAAGTATCAGGCCAGGTAGGGCAAGCAGGGCAAGACCTTGTTCAAAGCCAAACAGACCAAGTACCGAAGCAGAAAGTATTCACATCTGATGATGTTGTTATACAACTAGAAACAATTGAAAGACTAATTCAAAATTCCCATCTGCCTAAAACACAGAAGATACTAGTGGTTCGACACATTGAAGTAGCAAAGGATGAGGCACGGCGAGAGAGTCCTGAAAAGACTTTTGCAGCAAATAGTCTCAAAAGAGCAGCAGCAGTCTTAAAAAGTGCTGATGAAACAGTGAGCGCTGGACACGGAGTGTTTCACAAGGTAAAGCCCGTTATTGAGAGCCTTTTACCTTGGTTCGGTGTAGCAAAAAGTTTTTTTAGTCTTTGATTAAACGAGGATAGAGAATGTTTATGAGCAAGAAAGCACCTCATCAATTGGATCAGGATCTAGAACTTAAAAAGTCTCACAACGAAGGACAAATAGGACAAGCCGGTGAAGGTTTAATTCAGGTTGGCCGAGACTATATCCAGTACATCTCCAATAACGCTAGTAACGGTCATTGGGGAAAAGTGGCTTTTGCTTTACTCCCCCTTATTCTGGTGCTTTACGGAACAAAGGAAGTTGGGACAAAAGTAGTTGAGACGTTTAACACCCACCCTCCAGATCAGTCTGAGGTTATTGCGTCAACTCTCTCAGAAAGCGAACCCGCTATTGATCGTCCATCACCACCTAGGCCCGGTAACGCTGAGACTGCTGCACCACCTAAGCCCGATAACACTCAAGCTGCTGCACAAGCTGAAGCGGATAGGCAAGCTGCTGCACAAGCTGAAGCGG
>CALDSK010000082.1 GCA_937911865.1 uncultured Synechococcus sp. | reverse complement strand
GATTCGTTCAATAAGCTTACAAGCTGTGAAACCAGTTTTACCTTCTGATGGTACGGTAGAGACTTAGACGCCTCAAAGAGTTCTTCTCTCGTTTTCTCTGGGTCTACAGACAGGATGTATACTCTTGTTATCTGACTTTTATCGTCTAACATTCTGTGATCTGTTGTGGTTGGCCGCAAGAAGGTAGATAACCATACAGACGCATAGGTATTTAGGTATTACTATGTACCTGTGACAATAATGATAGTCTAAGTTCTGATCAAAATCTGCTTCTGCTTCTGCTTCTCTTCTGCTTCTGCTTCTGCTTTTACTTGTTCTTTAGCCCTCATCTTTTTTGCTAAAGCGTCTAGGAGCTCGGCAGTCTCAGATGGAGTCAGACGTTCAACCTGTTCATACACTGAACATTCTTTGCCCGGTACAACTTTTAGTTTTCTGTCCGCAAGTAGAAGACGAAGCATGAATCCTAATGCCTCATCATCTAAAGCATTCCAGATCTTCTCTAGACCGTCAGTTCCTATGCTGCCTCCATTAAGGAACCGTGACAACCTACTCTGGGTTAAGGAGTTAGCTAAGTCTGTCAAATCCTTAGCGGTCAACTTAAACCTGTCTAGCGTTGTCTTAAGGGCGTCACCAAATTTCATATTTAGGACCAAAGTAGATCAGAATTTCGGTTTTACTATACAATACACTCGCACTATGTTTGAGGAGGCATATATAAACATGATACTGAGTTTATAAAAACTAAAGCCCCAGCTGCGTAAACAACTGAGGCCCTAGTTTATTCAAAATAACGGGAATCTAAAATGCTTGGCGGCGATATTTAGTATTCCTATCCATGTGGAACTTGTTTCCGTGGACTACTTGTGTGTCTATAGTAGCAATGTAGTCGGTATTGTGCAACCATAAAATACTGATTATTCGTAGATAGCGCACGAGTCCCGTATCTCAACCCTTCATAGAGAACGTGTGATGACTGCTTTATGTATTGACGATCTGTCTCCGACAGATCCACTTGCGCAGCGCTTGTGCGAGGTCTTTCTAAGAAACCGCTGGGACTTCATATCAGCACCGATAGTAGAAGAGCGTCAGCTCAAACTGGTTTGGGAAACAGGTCAAATACCCAAGTCAAAGAAAGTACGATGGCAAACAGAGCGGCGCTATCCGATGAAAAGCCGTGTCTTTTATCGACGTTGGATGAACTTATCGGAGGTTATCGGCGTACGTTTCACCAGCCTGACGTCTTATCTTGTAATCGATATTGATGTAGGAAGCCAATATCATCCGAATCAAAATCCAAAGGGACTGACAGAACTGCAACTAGCTTTAGAAACAATTGGACTAGTACGTTCAGTTCCAATTAGATCTAGTTACAGCGATGGTATCCATCTTTACTTACCTCTAAGCGAGGACGTGAAAACGTTCGACTTAGCTGTAGCTGTAAAGCTATGTCTAGAATCCTGCGGTTTCGAGGTTCGTAATGGTCAGCTAGAAATTTATCCGAACGATAAAGCCTTCGGAGTAAATATCAAAACACTGTATAAAGGCCATCGCCTTCCCTTACAACCTGGTACCGGCTCCTATCTACTAAACGACGACCTAGAACCTGTTGGTGATAGCCTTTCTCTATTTTTCGAACAGTGGGACTTAGCAGCGTCTGGTCAGGATATGCCGACGCTGTTCAACGCTATGTCAGTAGCCCGGCTTAATCGGCTGAAGAAACCGCGTCGTCGCCTCAATAACGTTGAAGCATGGCGACAAGATTTGGAAGACACTCTGAGTGAAGGTTGGACGGGAGCTAGTCAAACGAATCGCCTTCTAAAAGAAATTGGTTGCCATGCCGTGGTGTTCCTTAGTTTGAGCGGAGATGAGCTAGCTGATCACATCTGTGACACGGCAAAGGGGCTTCCTGGTTATCGGAAGTGGTGTCAGCATCAGCAAGAAATTGAAATGCGATCGCATTACTGGGGAAGAGCGGTCGAGAAATACTACTGGCCGCTAGAAGCTAGGACTAAGAGTAAAGCGCTTCGGCCCAAAGAAGCCACGCACAACGAAAAGAGAGCAACCAGTGCCCGCGACAAAATTGTCTCAGCCGTTGCTTATCTACAGAAGCACAACCTTTTCCCAAATCAAATAACGGCGCGTATCAGCTCAATTACAAAGGCGATCGGCGGCGGTACCAGCAGAGAAACACTGTACCGGAACAAAGATGTTTGGCATCCGGATTACCAAACAACACTAAAGCAGTCCGTAACAACTGATTTAGAAAGAACAGAGCTATCATCAGAGCCCCAAGTACGCAACAATACTGGTGTCTCAAAGCCGCAGAAAATAAAGGAATTACGGACTAATCAAGAAAAAATGAAGTGTAGCCCTGCTAGGAATGATTCTTCTTCTCTTGAAAAAACTACTCTCTTGCCTCTTAGGGGGGTTCGGGGGGAAGAAAACTGTTTTCCACAGCCTCCGAAAGCTTCTCCTATCGTGCTTCCTTCAGATTCTAGAGAGCTAACCTTTGAAGTTCCTCGTGAGCTTGACTTGAGTTTGGAAGAGGTTATTACAGGCTTGAAAACTCAGGTTAGACGTTTGCAGTGGTCGTATGAACGGCTTACGGATTTTATTGCTCAGCGTTTTGACGGAAGGCGGCGATCACAGTTATTGGACGAAGAGGTGCTGTTACTTCTTTACTACCTGCAAAACCAAAAGCAATGACAGTGATTATTGCCTGCATTCCTTGTCTTTGAGTGGACCATCTATGTTCAGCTGACTCTGCCCTTCGTTAAGTTCTCTATGATATCGGCCTGTCTGGTTACTAGCACTAAAAAGCTTCTCATATTTTCACTTTGCGCTTCAATGCCCGTCACAAGTTTGGAGACAGCTCTTTCAAGCCGCTCAATGCTAGCCGATTGATTGCTAATAGTGTCAGAAAGCTTATCTATTTTCGTGCCTAGTTGTGCAATCGCACGAGCATTCTCTTGCTGTGCTTTTGTGTTCTCATCAATGAATCGATCGGTTGCTTCACTTCTGGCCCTAATGGATTCAATTAAGGCATTTAGGGCGCTTTCAGGTACTGACGATGTCTTAGCCACTAGCTATTTCTCCACTGTTTCAGACTTTGTGCTAGCAGGGGTGCTCCCATCTGTTGCGGAGACTGACACAAGATCACCTGACGTTTTAGCACTTTTGACCCCTAGCTCTATAGCCAGTGCGCAAACAGTTGCAAAACCTTGCCCGCGCATTTTTGCCCAGTTCTCTAAGTCAGAGACTAGATGATCCGGGATAGTGACAGTCGTACGTTTCGGCATCTTTTAAACATAGATTTGATGTTTCAAACATACCGTATGTGTGCAAATCTATGGTTCCCACATATTTTGAGCGTATTTTTGATGTCTAAAAGTTCTTTAAGTATGCGAATAGTATGTTAGTCTATTCTGGACGGACAGCGAGGGGAGTCATATCCCCTGTGCCGCCAATGTTGTCCCGATTTTTCGCACCACTCGAACTTAGAGAAAGAGGGTGAAACCACTATGAATAAAAGCATTAGCGTTGTTCCAGGGCCGTATCAGATCACTGCTGTTAATGGCAGAGAACGGACAGTAGCGGTTGGCTTAGCCGTTGGCAACCACGCTATCAAGCTCAGTACTACCCAGCAGAGCTACGTGATTCGCTCGCAGTCGCTCGACTACCACCCGGACCTGGTTTCAGGCACCGATAGCTTGCTATTGGGCAAGGCGATAGAGACCGATATCTTTGATGGCCAGCTAGCAGTAGGTAAGGGTTTGGATACCTATAACGGTGTACAGACGCTAGCCTATGGGCTCAAAGGAGAGCTATATGCCCGGTATGCCCTCTTGGCGATCGCATATGCCGTAGACAATGGAGCAACCGTTGAGCTAGCGGTTTCTCTGCCAACTAGCCAGATGCGCCCGTTGATTGAACCACTCCAGGGTTCGCATGTTGTTGAGGTGAACGGTCAGACTAAAGCGTTTACTGTTGCTGCCATCAGCTTTTTCCCAGAAGGACTGGGCGCGGCCACACGAATGCGAGAGCTAAAACTTCAGCGCAGTACGCAGCCAGTACCCAGCTTTGCTGCGCTTGAC